>JBAVSO010000001.1:0-32650 GCA_049695635.1 Candidatus Cybelea sp.
GGGCGGCGCCGCGGGTTCTTGCGTGCTCTTGCCGGCGGCGGAAGGCTCGGCGGCGCGCGGAGCTTGCGCGCCGGCTGCGGCGATGACGAGTATCGGCGAACCCTGCGAGACTTTATCGCCGACCTTCACCCTGACGTCTTGCACGACGCCGTCGGCCTCGGCCGGCACTTCCATTGACGCCTTCTCGCTCTCGAGCGTGATCAGCGAATCGTTCTTCTTTATGCGATCGCCCGGCTTGACCAGCACTTCGATGACGGGCACGTCTTTGAAATCGCCGATGTCGGGAACGCGAACCTCGATCGCCGGTCCGCTCGGCGAGCCGGCTGCCTCGGGTGTGTCGCGCGTTTTCGGTGCCTCCGGCGCCTTGGGTGAGGCAGCGTCGGAGCTCAGTACTAAAATCGGCGAGCCTTTCGAGACCTTATCTCCGACCTTCACCCTAACGTCTTGCACCACGCCCTCGGCTTCGGCCGGCACTTCCATCGAAGCTTTTTCGCTTTCGAGTGTGATCAGCGAATCGTTTTTCTTGATGCGATCGCCGGGTTTCACCAAAACTTCGATCACCGGCACCTCTTTGAAGTCGCCGATGTCCGGAACGCGTACCTCGACCGTCTCGCTCATCAACTTCCTCAGACCGTGATCGGATTCGGTTTATCAGGATCGATCTGATATTTTTTGATCGCTTCTCCGACGGTCGCGGCCGGGATCGTGCCCTCGTCCGCAAGCGCTTTTAGCGCCGCGATCGTAACGAAGTGCCGATCGACTTCGAAGAACGCGCGGAGCTTTCGCCTGAAGTCGCTTCGTCCGTAGCCGTCGGTCCCCAAGGCAACGTACTGGCGAGCTTGTGCCGAGCTTGTCGAGGCAATGAAGGGGCGAATTTGCTCGGCAAACGTACGGATATAGTCGGTCGCGGCGACACCGGGTCCGTGTTTATCCTGCAAACATTGCTCGACGTACGAAAGGCGCGGCGGTTCGCCCGGATGCAGCATGTTCCAGCGGCGCGCCGCGACGCCGTCGCGCTGCAGCTCGTTGAAGCTCGTAACGCTCCAGACGTCGGAATCAACCTTCCATTCGTTTGCGAGCAGATCGGCGGCGGCCTCGACTTCGCGCAGAATGGCGCCGGATCCGAAGAGCTGCACGCATGGCCCCGAGCTTGTCGAAGGACGCAGGAGATACATTCCGCGTAGGATCCCGTCGCGCGCGTCCGGCGGCATCGCCGGATGTTGATAGTTTTCGTTCAACAGCGTGATGTAATAGTAGACGTCTTCCTGCTCGGCGAGCATCCGCCGCACGCCGTCTTGAATGATGACCGCTAGCTCGTAGCCGTAGGTTGGGTCGAAGCTCACGCAGTTTGGAACGAACGAGGCTGCGACCTGACTGCTGCCGTCCTCGTGCTGTAGGCCTTCGCCGTTGAGCGTCGTGCGGCCGGACGTCGCGCCGAGCAAGAAGCCGCGCGTGCGGCTGTCGCCGGCCGCCCACGTGAGATCGCCGACGCGCTGAAAGCCGAACATCGAATAAAAGATGTAGAACGGAATCATCGGCAGGTTGTGATTCGAATAGGACGTGCCGGCTGCGATCCACGACGATATCGCGCCGGCTTCGTTGATGCCTTCCTGCAGGATCTGGCCGAGCTTGTCCTCGCGATACCACATGAGCTGTTCGGCATCTTGAGGATGGTAAAGCTGGCCGACCGACGAGTAGATGCCGAGCTGACGGAACATCCCTTCCATGCCGAACGTGCGCGATTCGTCCGCGACGATCGGAACGACTCGCGACCCGATCTCCCCGTCGCGCGCGATCGTGTTGAGGATTCGAACGAAGGCCATCGTGGTCGAGATGTGACGATCGCCGGTGCCTTGCAGCTGCGGCTCGAACGCGGAGAGCTGGGGAACCGTTAACGATGACGATCGTTTGCGCCGTTGTGGAACGCTTCCAAGTGCAGCGAGGCGCTCCCGCAGATAGCGCATCTCGGGCGCGTCGTCAGACGGCTTAAGGAATGGAATCTTATCGCCGCCGAGCTCGGTGTCGGAGATCGGCAGCGCGAAGCGATCGCGAAAGACTCGCATCGCTTCGATTTCCATTTTCTTGGCCTGATGCGCGATGTTCTGCGCTTCACCCGCTTCGCCCATGCCGTAACCTTTGATCGTCTTGGCAAGGACGACCGTCGGCTGGCCGCGGTGCTCGACGGCCGCTTTATAGGCGGCGTAGACTTTGATCGAGTCGTGACCGCCTCGCTGCAAGTTCCAGACTTCGTCGTCGGTCCAGCCCTCGACGAGCGACTTTGTTTCCGGATACCGGCCGAAGAACTCGTCGCGCACGTACCGGCCGTTGCGCGACTTGAACGTTTGATAATCGCCGTCCACGCATTCGTTCATGAGCTGCACGAGCCGGCCACTCTTGTCGGCGGCGAGCAGCGGGTCCCAACGGCTTCCCCAAATGACCTTGATGACGTTCCAGCCCGCGCCTTTGAAGACGCCTTCGAGCTCTTGAATGATCTTGCCGTTGCCGCGCACGGGACCATCGAGGCGCTGCAGGTTCGCGTTGACGACCCAAATCAAGTCGTCGAGCTTCTCACGTCCCGCTAGCGAAATAGCGCCCAGCGACTCGGGCTCGTCCATCTCGCCGTCGCCGACGAACGCCCAGACCTTTCGTCCGGTCGTGTCGAGCAGATTGCGATCGTGAAGGTAGCGCATGAAGCGTGCCTGATAGATTGACATGATCGGCCCGAGCCCCATCGAGACGGTCGGAAACTGCCAAAAACCCGGCATCAGCCACGGATGCGGGTACGACGAGAGGCCCTTGCCGCCGACTTCCTGACGAAAGTTCTCGAGCTGCTCCTCGGTGATGCGGCCTTCGAGATAGGCGCGCGCGTAGACGCCGGGTGAGGAGTGACCTTGGAAGAAGACGAGGTCGCCGCCGGACGTCTCGCTCGGGGCGCGGAAGAAGTGGTTGAAGCCGACATCGTAGAGCGTCGCCGCAGAAGCGAAGCTAGCCACGTGCCCACCGAGCTCGGAGCTGACCTTGTTGGCGCGCACGACCATCGCAAGCGCGTTCCAGCGAACGTAGTGGCGCAGGCGCGCCTCGAGCTCGCGATCTCCAGGCATTGGCGGCTGCCGGTCGACCGGGATCGTGTTGACGTACGGGGTCGTGAAGCCAAGCGAAATGTGGGAGCCGGCCGCCTGCGCCTCGTCGACCAGCCGTTCGATGAGCTGCCGGGCGCGCTCGTGACCCTCGGCGGCAATCACGCCGCGCATGGCGTCGAGCCACTCGCGCGTCTCTTGCGGATCGGGATCGCGCGCCAAATCGCGCACTGAATTGATCATAGAGTTGCGCATCATTCCGCCACAGCAACCCAATCTCTTACGGCCGGACCCATCCAACACGACGGCTGGTTGCCTCCAATGACGCCATCGTGCCCCAAGCGACGACGGCGCAGACTTAGGGTTAGCGCGGGAGCATAAGCCGCGGCCTCTGGCGTATACTACGCCTCGCGGGAGCTCGCGTGCAGGCGGGCTGAGAGGGCGAGCGTTGATTCGCCGACCGCAATTGACCTGATCCGGGTAATGCCGGCGTAGGGAGGCTTGAATGAAGGTTTACATTGGGGGATCCGATCCCTCGGTACGCGTACCGCGCCGCGCGATCGCGCTGACTGATGGTACGATTCATACGGTCTACGACACCAGCGGACCGCACGGCGATCAGGATTGCGCGGTCGACATTCGCCAAGGACTCTTGGCCCTGCGCGAACCGTGGATCGCCGCCCGAGCCGATACCATCGAGCTCGAGCAGCCGTCGTCAATCTACCGGCGCGGGCGCGACGTCATGAGCGAGCTCGAAAGCGTGCGCTTTCCGGAGCCGCGAAGACCGCGCCGAGCGAAGCGCGGTGCCAACGTAACGCAGATGCGCTACGCGCGTCGCGGCGAGGTCACGCGCGAGATGGAGTTCGTGGCGTTGCGCGAAGGCGTCGAGCCCGAGTTCGTCCGCAGCGAAATCGCGCGCGGGCGCGCGA
The DNA here is from genome assembly GCA_049695635.1 of Candidatus Cybelea sp. Classification (GTDB taxonomy): domain Bacteria; phylum Vulcanimicrobiota; class Vulcanimicrobiia; order Vulcanimicrobiales; family Vulcanimicrobiaceae; genus Cybelea. The sequence goes on from JBAVSO010000001.1 coordinate 4,007, forward strand.
TTCTTCCATCCAACGTCAATCACCCCGAGAGCGAGCCGATGATTATCGGCCGGAACTTCCTCGTCAAGATCAACGCCAACATCGGTAATTCGGCCGTCAGCTCGTCGATAGACGAAGAGGTCGAGAAAATGACCTGGGCGACGCGTTGGGGGTCCGACACCGTAATGGATCTCTCGACCGGCAAGAACATCCACGAAACGCGCGAGTGGATTCTGCGCAACTCGCCGGTGCCGATCGGCACGGTTCCGATCTATCAGGCGCTCGAAAAGGTCGGTGGTAAGGCCGAGGAGTTGACCTGGGAGCTCTTTGCCGACACGTTGATCGAACAGGCGGAACAAGGCGTCGATTACTTCACGATCCACGCCGGCGTGCTGCTGCGCTACGTCCCGCTCACCGCCGGCCGCATCACCGGCATCGTCTCACGCGGCGGCTCGATTTTGGCGAAGTGGTGCCTGGCGCACCACCGCGAGAACTTCCTTTACGAGCACTTCGAAGAGATCTGCGAGATCATGAAAGCCTACGACGTCGCGTTCTCACTGGGCGACGGCTTGCGCCCCGGCTGCACCGCCGACGCGAACGACGCGGCGCAGTTCGCCGAGCTCGAGACGCTCGGCGAGCTGACCGAGATCGCATGGAAGCACGACGTGCAAGTGATGATCGAGGGGCCGGGCCACGTGCCGATGCACATGATCGAAGTGAACGTGCGCAAGCAACTCGAGATCTGCAAGGAGGCGCCCTTCTACACGCTCGGTCCGCTCGTAACCGACGTCGCACCGGGCTACGATCACATCACCAGCGCCATCGGCGCGGCGATGATCGGCTGGTTCGGGACCGCGATGCTCTGTTACGTAACGCCCAAAGAGCATCTCGGGCTTCCGAACAAAAAAGACGTGAAGGACGGTGTCATCGCGTACAAGATCGCGGCGCACGCGGCGGATCTCGCAAAGGGGCATCGCGGCGCGGCGCACTGGGACGACGTGCTCTCCAAGGCGCGTTTCGAGTTTCGCTGGGAGGACCAGTTCAATCTCTCGCTCGACCCCGAGACGGCGCGCGAGTTTCACGACGAAACGTTGCCGGCCCCCGGCGCGAAGGTCGCCCACTTCTGCTCGATGTGCGGTCCGCACTTCTGCTCGATGAAGATCACGCAGGAGGTTCGCGAGTACGCCGAGCGCGGGATGGCGGAGAAATCGCGCGAGTTCCGCGACCAAGGCGCCGAGGTCTACGTCCCCGCGCGGTGATTTGTGCGGTGCTCTTCGACCGCGACGAAACGATCGTGCTTGACGTGCCCTTCAACGGCGATCCGGCACGCGTTGAGCCGGCACCGAACGCGCGCGTGCTGCTCGACCGCCTGCGCGCAGCCGGGCTGCCGCTCGCGGTCGTGAGCAATCAGAGCGGAATCGGGCGCGGGCTCATCACGGCTGACCAAGTCGACTCAGTCAATCGGCGCGTCAACGACCTGCTCGGTCCTTTTGCCGGTTTTTTCGTCTGTCCGCACGCAGTCGAGGATGAGTGTGAATGCCGCAAGCCCAAGCCAAAGCTGATTCTCGACGCGGCGCGCGCTCTCGGCGTGGATCCAGCCTGCTGCGTCGTCGTCGGTGACCGCGAAAGCGACGTCGAAGCTGCGCACAACGCCGGCGCGATCCCGCTGCGGATTGCCGGACCGCGCGATCTAGCGCGCGCCGTCGAGATCATCCTTCGCCGTCATCCTGCGGCAAGCTCAGGATGACACGGGACCACGTCGGCGCGGCGAACTATTGCGGGGGGGTTGCGTCGAGCCAGTAATCGATGTCCGCGCCGTGCGCGGGAAGCTCGACGGCGAAGGCGCTCTCCGGCAAGTGGACGCTCTTGGTGAGCGCTTCCCACGTGTCGAGCACCCGCACGACGTAGGCTTGCGTCTCGTCGTAGGGCGGGATACCGCCGTATTCGCTGACGGCCCTCGGACCGGCATTATACGCGGCAAAGATCAGGCTATACCGTCGCGTGCCGAATCGCTGAATGAGTCCGCGGAGGTAGCGAGCCGCCCCGGAGAGATTCTGCTTAGGATCGTGCGGATTGACGCCGAGCCCCGCAGCGGTTCCGGGCATCAGCTGCCCGAGCCCAATCGCGCCCGCCGATGAAAGCGCGTGGGTCTGCCAGCCCGACTCGACCGTAACGATCGCGACGAGCATGTTTGCATCAATTCGCCAGCGCTCTGCATTGACGAGCACGCGCCTCGCAAGATCGCGACTCTGCCAGCCCGGCATCTTCGGATTGATGTGGCGCAGCACGGTTGCGTAGACGGAGATTGCAACCGGACTTGCGGGGACGACACGGTGAGCTGCTGACGCGGGGGCGACGGTCCCGAGCAACGATCCACATAGCAAGGCGGCTGTCGCCAGGAGCCTGGCGAGGGTCCTCCGCATATGGGTCGGGTGGGTTCGCGCCTCACTTCTGGGCCGCCTTCCGGGGGAGGGCCGCCCCGGCAAGCTAGGTATCGCGGCCGAGCGCTCGCGATCGTCATTTTACTCTTAGTCGCGCTCTGCGGCATGATTGCCTGGGCGCAGTGGTATGCGATTCACGTAAACGTTCCGATGTATCGAGCGCAAAACGCGAACTCTGCAACGCATTAGTGCGACGCTTTGATACTTCTTTGAACTAATCGCGCGCAGGAGATGCGCCAGCCGCGTCGCTAGACCTAAAACCAGGAGGGCTTTACGTTGGAGTTGTTTGCGCATGCGCTGCTGATGGCGGTGTTGGTGTCGGTTGATCCCACGGCTTCGCCGCTTCCGCCGTCGCCGGCAAAGCCGGTGACGACGCCCTCACCGTCGCCAACCCCGAGCCCTGGACCGCCCTTCGGCAACATGAGCTGGCGCGAGATCGGACCGGCCGGTTCGGGCGGCCGAGTCGCCGCTGTGGCGGGGTCCGCGACGAACACCAAGCTCTATTACGTCGGCGCTGCCGGCGGAGGCGTCTGGAAATCTGCAAACTCCGGCCAAACGTGGGACCCGGTCTTTGAAAAGGAAGGCACGGCTGCGATCGGCGCCGTCACCATCGACCCGACCGACGACAAGACGGTTTGGGTAGGAACCGGCGAGGCGAATCCACGCAACGACGTCAGTTATGGCGACGGCGTCTATAAGACCACAGATGGCGGGGATACTTGGACGAACGTCGGTCTAAAGGCATCAAAGTACATCTCCCGCATTCTAGTCGACCCGCGCAATCATAACCACGTTATCGTCGGCGCGCTCGGTGACGCGTTTGCCGACAGCCCGGATCGCGGCGTCTACGTCACCGACGACGGAGGCAGGACGTGGAAGCAAACGCTCTACGCCGGACCCGAGAGCGGTGCGTCGGATCTCGCGATGAGCGCGCAGAGCCCCAACGTTGTCTACGCCGGCATCTGGAAGTTTCAACGCCGGCCGTGGACCTTCGTCAGCGGCGGAGCCGAAGACGGTCTCTACAAGTCGACCGACGGCGGCGAAACGTGGACGAAGCTCGAGGGACACGGGCTTCCCGCCCCACCGATGGGGCGCATCGGTCTTGCGGTCGCGCCGAGCGACGGCAATCGCGTTTACGCGCTGATCGAGTCGAAGGAAGGCATCCTGTGGCGCTCCGACGACGGCGGCGCCAGTTGGAAGATGGTCAGCAACGATTCGCTGATCGACGCGCGTCCGTTCTATTTTTCGCACATTGCGGTCGATCCAAAGAATCCCAATCGCGTCTTCGCCATTTCGTTTGAGGTCATGCTGAGCAACAACGCCGGTGAGACCTTCAAGGCTACGGCCGAGCAAGTGCACTCCGACTTCCACTCAATTTGGATCGCGCCGAACGACCCGTCGCGCATCATTCTCGGCGAGGACGGGGGGTACGTGCTCACGCTCGACGGCGGCGAGAACTGGTTCTTCTCGGCGAACCTTCCGATCGGTCAAGCCTATCGCGTGGGGCTCGGAACCGATAATCCGTACACGGTCTGCACCGGTTTGCAAGACAATAACGGTTGGTGCGGCCCCTCGAACTCACTCGACCCATCCGGCATCCAGAACAAGTACTGGGTCAACACTGTCGGCGGCGACGGTACCTGGGGGATTCCCGAACCGGACGACCCGAATTGGATTTGGTCGGACGCTCAAGACGGAGCGCTGACGATTTACAATCGCGTTACCCAGGATAACTGGTCTGGGCAGCCCTATCTGCCGACCGGCAGTCAATCTTGGACTGTGGCGAAGAGCAAATACCGCTTCAATTGGGAGTCGCCGATTGCGTTTGCGCCGTGGCGCGCCGCCGGCGGCGGCGTGATCGGATGGTACGGCGGCAACGTCATATTCCAGACGACCGATCGTGGAAAGTCTTGGACCACGATCAGCCCCGATCTAACGCGCAACATGAAGTCGCATCAGAATCCGGCCGGCGGCCCGATCACCAACGACGTCTCGGGTGCCGAGTATACCGATACGATTCTCGATATCGAAGGCTCGCAGCTCAAACGCGGAGAGATCTGGGTCGGAACCGACGACGGCCTGGTGCAACTGACGCGCGACGGAGGGAAGCACTGGACGAACGTAACGCCGTCGGGCGCGCCCGAGTTCGGGCGGTTCGCGACCGTCGCTCCCTCCACGCTGGTCGACGGCACCGCATACGCGATCAACGACGCGCACGAGATGGGCGACAGCGCTCCTTACGTCTACGTCACCCACGACTACGGCGCGCACTGGACGAAGATCGTCAACGGCTTACCACTCAACGAATGGGCGCGTTCCGTCCGTCCCGACATTCACGACCGCAATCTCATCTATCTCGGAACCGAAGAGGGAATCTGGATCTCGTTCGACGGCGGCGCGAACTGGCAGTCGTTCAAGAACGATCTGCCGACCGTTTCGGTTCACGACATTCGGCTGCAACCGCAATACGACGATCTCGTGATCGCGACGCACGGCCGCTCCCTCTACATCATGGACGACGTCCGCCCGCTGCAAGGCCTGCAACAGGCCACCTCGAGCGGAACCTGGCTCTTTACGCCGCGCACCGGCTACGAATGGACGCTTCACGAAAACGATGAGGGGACTTACACGAACTACGCGGCCGACAATCCGCCGTTCGGCGTGATGATTACCTTCTATCAGAAAGAGCCGCAGAAGGGTGCTCCGGCGCTCGACGTTCTCGACGCGCACGGGCGCGTGATTCGCAGCGTGTCGGGAACCCACAAAGCCGGTGGCAAGGACGAACCCTATATTCCGAACAAGGCTGGTCTCAATCGCTATACCTGGGACTTCACCGTCAACGGTCCGGTCAAGTGGAAAGGCGCGGCCCTCGCCTTTTTGAACGGCCCCGACACCGGACCAGGCGTCGTTCCTGGCGATTACGCAGTGCGAATGACGCTCGCGGGCCACACCTACGTGCAGCGCTTCAAGGTCGAGCCGGACCCGCGCTCCCATTTCACGCAAGCCGACTATCAGCGCAGCTTCGATGAGACGATGCGCCAGATGGGGCATCTTTCCCAGCTCAACGTCATTCTGAACAATCTTGACGACGTCAAGAAATCGCTCGACACGGACCTTGCCGCTTCGAAGAAGGCGAACAAAGCAACGCTGACCGCCAAGCTCCAAGACGCGTCCACCGCTAGGCAGACGCTCTTCGATTCGCTTGCGACCAACGTGCGTGGCGAGGGGACCGAGGATGAGACGAAATTGCATGAAGACCTGCTCGGCGCGTTTGGAACGGCACAGGGTCTGATCACGCCGGCGGTCGAGGACTTCTTAGCGCGCGTGGACGCCGCGTACCGCGACGGCGTTGGGCGCTACAACGCGTTCGTAACCGGCGTGGTACCGGGCGTCAATACGGCGCTGCAGCAAGCCGGAATGAAGACCCTGCCCGCCGTCAAATCCGTCAACCCATAATGATGCTCGCTCCGGCGGTAGTGCTCGCGGCTGCGGCGTACGCGAACTTGACGTGGCGTTCGATCGGTCCGACGATCGCGGGCGGCCGAGTCGCCGCGGTTGCGGGAACGCCGCAGGACGACCAACTCTACTATCTGGGAACTGCCGGCGGCGGCGTCTGGAAGTCGAGCAATGGCGGCGCAACGTGGCAGCCGGTCTTCGAGAAGGAGCCGGTAGCTGCGATCGGCGCCGTCGCGGTAGATCCGACCAACGAGAACGTCGTCTGGGCCGGGACCGGGGAAGCAAACCCGCGCAACGACGTCAGCTACGGAAATGGTCTCTACAAATCGAGCGACGGCGGCAAGAGCTGGACCAGAGTCGGTCTCGCCGGCGTTTGGAGCATCTCGCGGATTGCGATCGACCCGCGCAGTCCGCGGCACGTCGTCGTTGGTGCCTTCGGCGATCCGTTCAAGGACTCGACCGAGCGCGGTGTCTACGTCACCTTTGACGGCGGACAGACTTGGAACAAATCGCTCTATCTCACGCCCTCGAGCGGTGCGAGCGACATTGCGATGAGCCCGCAGGATCCCAACGTCGTCTATGCAGGGATGTGGCACTTTCGGCGCTTACCGTGGACGTTCACCAGCGGCGGTCCGGACGACGGCCTCTACAAATCGACCGACGGCGGCAGAACTTGGAAGAAGCTCTCCGGCAACGGGTTGCCTGGCGGCTATACCGGGCGCATCGGGTTGGCGATCGCGCCGAGCCGTCCGGATCGCGTCTTCGCGCTGATCGAAGCGAAGGGCGGAATTCTGTGGCGCTCTGACGATGCCGGCACGCACTGGACGATGGTAAGCGGCGACACGCTCGTAGACCAACGTCCCTTTTACTTCACGCACATCGCGGTGGATCCCAAGAATCCCAATCACGTCTACGCAGTCTCGGAGATGCTCGCCGAAAGCAAAGACGGCGGACGAAAGTTCGCCGAGATCGCAAAGGGCGTCCACGTTGACTATCACGCAATTTGGATCGACCCGACGAACCCCAAACGCATCATCGTCGGCGAAGACGGTGGGTACGCACTCACGGCCGATCTCGAGCACTGGTCCTTTTCGCGCAACCTTACGATCGGACAGATCTATCACGTCGGACTCTCGGACGAGAATCCTTATCGCGTCTGCGTCGCCTTCCAGGATAACGGCGGCTTTTGCGGTCCGGAGAATTCGCTCGACGGCGAGGGGATTCTCGATCGTCACTGGATCGACGTGGTCGGCGGCGACGGAGAATGGACCGTTCCCGACCCATCCGACCCGCGCTACGTCTGGGCGGATCTCGAGGACGGTGCGGTCACGATCTTCGATCGTACGACCGAAGTGAGCCGCTTCATCCGCCCGTACGATGCCTTTCCCGGAAGCTTTCTGGGGCCATTCGATCTCAGCACCGTGCCGTACCGATTCAATTGGGATTCGCCCGTCGCGTTCGCGCCCTGGGACGGACACGTAGGCTGGTTCGGCGGTAACGTCGTTTTTCAATCGACCGACCGCGGCGAAACGTGGAACGTCATCAGTCCGGACCTCACGCGGAACATCAAAGCGCATCAGGTTCCTTCGGGCGGTCCCCTCGCGAAAGACGTCTCGGGCGCGGAGTACTCGGACACGATTCTCTATATCGAGGGCTCGGCGCTCGACCGCGGCGAGATCTGGGCTGGAACGGACGACGGTTACGCCCAAATGACGCGCGATGCTGGCACGCATTGGCACAACGTTACGCCGCCCGGTACTCCGCAATACGCGCGAATCGAAGCGACGGCACCGTCGCCGCTCGTACCCGGTACCGCGTATGTCGTCGCCGATAATCATCGCGTGGGCGACTACGCGCCATACGTCTTCGTCACGCACGATTACGGTGCGAGCTGGATGAAGATCGTGCGGGGCTTGCCGTCCGATCAGTACGTGCGCACGATACGTCCGGATACCCACAATTCAAATCTGCTCTACGCGGGCACGGAAGCGGGCATGTGGGTCTCGTTCGATGGTGGAGCAGACTGGCAAGATTTCAAGCTCAACCTTCCGTCGGTATCGGTGCGCGACATTCGGATTCAGCCGCAGTTCGACGATCTGGTGGTGGCAACGCACGGTCGAGACGCGTGGATCATGGACGACCTCGGATCGGTTCAGCAGCTCGGCAACGCGCAGCGCGCGGGCACGATGCTCTTCGCGCCACGCACCGCATACGAATATCACTATCACTCGAACGACCTCGGTATTTACACTCGTTTCGCCGGCGAGAATCCGCCAAAAGGCGCTATCGTCGATTTCTATCAAAGCGCACCGCAGAAGAACCCGCCGCAGTTACAGGTCCTCGACGCCAACGGACGGATCGTCCGGACGGTTACCGGCACGCATAAGGTGAAGGGCAAAGACGAGGCGTACGTGCCGAACAAAGCCGGCATCAATCGCTACGTATGGGATTTCACCGAAGATGCACCGGTGAAATGGTACGGTGCAGCGAAGGAAGATTATCAAGGACCGAAGACGGGGCCGATCGTCGCGCCTGGAACCTACACGGTTCATTTAACGCTCGGCACCGCGACGCTCCAGCAGAGCGTGGTGGTCAAACCGGATCCACGCGACTCGTGGACGGCAGCCCAGTATCAGGCCGGTTACGAGTACGCGCGCAAATACTCGAGCGTCTACGGCAAGATCGACGAAGCGCTCAACAACCTCGATGCAATCCGAAAATCTTTGAACAGCGCGAGCGCGGGCGCCAAGAACAATCCCTCGCTCCAGCAAGAAATCGCCGCCGCGCAGCAGCGATGGCAGCCGGTTTTCGCGGCGTTTACCGCCGACTATCACAACGACGAAGATTCGATTCAGCGTTCGGGCTCGCTTCGCGAGTCGATTCCTCGGACGGGACTGCAGGGTCCCCAGCTGCCGCCAACGGCGGCGCAGCTCGACTACGCCAAGCGCTTCGATGCGGCGTATGCCGCAGCGATGTCCGGCTACAACGAATACGTGACCTCGCTGGGCCCGCTCCAATCGTCGTTGAAGAGCGCAGGCATCAAGCCGCTGGAGGGGGCGACTGCCCTTACGCCCTAGCGGCGCTCACTCGTAGTCGGGCGCGAAGTAGTCGTCGCCGCGATTGTGCATGAAGAACTTCGGCCCAAGCGGTGCCTTGATCGGCACGAAGGCGCGCGGCTTCTGCGAGAAGTCGAAACAGTCTTTGGCCGGCGAGGCAGCGCGGCGGTCGGCGTCGGCGAGCTGACCGAGGCCGAAGAGGTTTTCGGCAAAGCGCAGCACGCTTGCCGTTTCGTACTGCACGTGCGAGACGTAGTCGTGCTTGGCGTACGGCGAGATCACGAGCAATGGCACGCGGAAGCCTAAACTGTCGCGATTTATGAACGGCGGTGGAACGTGATCGTAGAGGCCGCCCCAATCGTCCCACTGCACGAAGATTGCGGTCGAGTCCCAGAACTTGCTCTTGCCGACCGTGTTGACGAGCGCTGAAACCCAGGACGGTCCGTAACTGCCCACGCAGTTGACGTGATCGGAATCGTCACAGACCGGCGTGATCCAGGTAAAACTTGCGAGTTTACCGGCCCGCACGTCGGTGATGAACTTCCAGTTCGGCGAGATAACGTCTTTGCTCCAGTCGGGCCCGAAGCGGATGTGCCTGATTGCCTCGTAAGCGGACCATTCCGCTCCGGCGCCGCTCGAAACGCTTCCGTAGGTCGCCGCGTAGAACCGCCACGGGAGCTTGGCTTTGTCAAGCTCGTCGCCGAGCGTCTCGTAGTCGTAGCACGCCGCGATCCGGGGACCGTAGGGATTGCGTTCCTTCGTGATCGTCGTGACGAAATCGTACTTTCCGCCGGCACATCCCCATAGGCCCTCCGGCAAATCATCGCTCCATGCGGCTTGGCCGGCGATGACGTACTGGTGTGCGACGAAGCTCTCGTCGAGCTGCGATTGGAACATCCGATCGGCCAGCACCCATTGGTGGGCCATGTCGAAGTACGGCTTCGACTCGTCGTGCGGCACGTATACGTACTCCGGGTTGGACGGACCGCGGGAAGACTCTTCATTGTTGAATCCGTTCATCCGGCAATCGGTCCCCGGGAGCTTTCCGGTTCCGTTGCACGCGGCGAACATGGCTTTTACCGAGTGGTCGATATCATAGGCTCTCCCGAGCGCGTACGGCACCAACTTTATCGTCTGCCCCTTCGAGTTCTTGCCGCTCGGAACCGTATCGGCGCCGGGATAGCCTTGGAAGAGATTATCGAAGCTGCGATTCTCTTGAACGATGTAGACGACGTGCTTGATCTTGCCGGCGCCGCTACCGTCGAGCGCGCGCAGTGCGGCACCGTTCTGCATGTACGGCAAAACCGTTGTTGAGCAGCCCGCAAGCGCGATTGCGAGGATCGGCAAAACTGCGACGTAGCCCGCGGGCGAGCGTCTCATCGAGCCGTCTCGAAGACCCGTTTGAGGAAGGCCTCGTGGCGATACGACGAGCTCTTGCCGAAGTGCACGATCGTCACGCCGAGCGACGGCACGAGGTAGAGCGCTTGTCCGGCCGATCCGCTCGCATAGACTAAGTCGCTCGGCGCGCCCGTCGCACCGAGCCACCAGCCAAGTCCGTACCGCGCGTTTGCGTCGGAGCCATCGAAGCACGGCGCAAGCGCGCTCCGCTGCGTGGTTACGAAGCGTCCGTACGCCAGCCAATCGTGAGCTGAGAGAAACGCGCCGGTCGGCAACGGATTCATACCGTCCGCCAGCTTGCGCCAGCTCGCGACGCGCACCTGTGCGCGGTCGAGAACGCGCTCGCGCAAGTACTCGTGCGGCGTGAGTTTTCGCGCGGCCAGCTTGCGCGCGAGGACCGCGCCGAAGACCTGCAGCGGAATGCCGCCGTAGGTAAAGCGCGTGCCGGGCTCGTCGCGCAGCGCCATCGCCAGCGCGCGTTCGTAGGTCGGAACGCTTGCGCCCAGGCCGCCGAAGCCGAAGCCCGCGGTGAGCGAGAGCAGCATTCGAAGCGTGACTCGTCGCTTCCACGGATCGTCGCGCCAGGTGGCGATGGTCTCGCCAACCGGCTCGTCGAGCGCGATCAATCCGTCGGCGCACGCGTAGAGCGCAGCGACGCCCCAAAAACTCTTCGTTCCGCTGTAGAGCGGGTGCGGACTCGCGCCCTCTAAGCCGTCGCCGTACTCTTGGGCCACGACATCGTCGCCGCGCGCGATCACCAGCGCGTGCAACCCGTGCTTGCGCGCGTACGCGAGCGCGGGCGAGAGATCGCGCGCAAGATGCATTACGCTGCGCATTAGAGGAGCGTTCGGCCAGGGCTTGCAAATGCGCCTGCATGCCGGCCCTTCGAATCCGCTCAGGACAGGCGTTCGTACTTTTGGTTGCGTCGGTCGCCGCGCTGGGCGGCTTGCTCTTCGGATACGACACCGGCGTGATCTCCGGAGCGATCCTTTTCATCACAAAAGACTTCGGGCTGGATACGCGCCTGCAAGCCTTCACGATCAGCGTCGTCTTGATCGGCTGCATGGGCGGCTCGATCGTCGCCGGCAGCGTTGCCGATCGCATCGGCCGGCGAAGTACGCTGCTGGTCGCCGGGCTGATCTTCTTTTTCGGAGCGATCCTCTCGGCGCTTGCCGGGAGCGAAACCGTGCTGCTCGCCGGGCGCTTCGTCGTCGGCATCGGCATCGGGTTCAGTTCCGTCGTCGCGCCGCTCTACATCTCTGAAGTCGCGCCGGCGCCGACGCGCGGAGCGCTCGTCTCGCTCTATCAATTCGCGATCACGATCGGCATTTTGGCGGCCTACCTCATTGATTATGCTCTCGCCGGCGGGGAGCAGTGGCGCTGGATGCTGGGTTTGGCCGTCGTTCCGTCGCTGGTGCTGATCGGCGGGATGGTCGTCATGCCCGAGAGTCCGCGCTATCTCTTTAAGATCGGGGTGTTGGGCCGCGCCCGCAGCGAGCTTTCGCGGATCTACGAGGACCCCGCTGCGAGCCAACTCGAGGAAGAGTCGATTCTCGAGAGCCTGCGCGTAAAAAGCGCCGGCTTCGAAGCCTTCGCGCAGCCGGCCATCCGGCGCGCGCTCTTTATCGGCGTCTCGCTAGCCGTGTTGCAGCAGATCACCGGAATCAATACCGTGATCTATTATGGCCCGCAGATATTCCAGATGGCCGGCATCGCGTCAGCCTCGGCGTCGATCTTGGCGCAATCGCTGGTCGGTACCGTTAACTGCCTCATGACGCTGGTCGCGATCTTCTTTGTCGACCGCATCGGTCGCAAGCCGTTGCTCTATGCCGGTCTTGCCGGCATGTTCGCGGCGCTCGCCGCACTGGCTTTCGCTTTCGCGCACCCGTCTCTCTCGGGATCGTTAGGCTCGATCGCGCTGGGGAGCATGATGGTCTACGTCGGCTGTTTCGCGTTCAGCCTCGGGCCGATCGTGTGGATTTTGATGTCCGAGATATTCCCGCTGCAGGTTCGCGGCCTCGGCATGTCGCTCTCGACGCTCGCCAACTGGGTTGGAAACTTTCTGGTCTCGCAATTCTTTCTCACAATGGTCGCGCGGCTGGGGCGCCCGGCGACGTTTGGGACCTACGCGCTGCTGTGCATCGTAACGATCCTCTTCGTGCGGTCCATGGTCCCCGAAACGAAACGGGAGCTGCTGGAACGAATTAGCGTTGCCGGAGCTTAGCGTCGTCATTCCCGTTTACGACAACTGGTGGCTGACGGCGCGCTGCCTGCGCGAGCTCGATCGGCTGCGCGGCGCCTCGCTATCATTCGAGACGATCGTCGTCGACAACGCTTCGAGCGACGAAACGCCGGAGGCAATCGCCGCCTTTCCTTGGGTGCGTTACGTTCGTCACGAATCGAACCGCAATTTTGCCGGCGCCTGCAATGCCGGCGCGCGTTTGGCGGAAGCGCCGCTCACGTTTTTTCTCAACAACGACGCGTATCCGCTCGGCGACGCCCTCACGCCGATGGCGCGCGTCTTCGACCGCTCGGGGGTCGCGATCGCGGGGGGCGCGCTCTTCTTCGAAGACGGCGTTACGCAGGCAGCGGGACTCGCGATGCTCCGCGACGCGCATTGGCACTACTTTTTCCGTAACTTGCCGGCGACGCTCGCTGCGGTCGATCGCTCTCGTGACGCGCTCGGGGTTTCGGGCGCGGCGATGGCGGTGCGCACCGGCTGGTTCGTCGAGAGCGGCGGCTTCGACGAATCGTTCGTCAACGGGTTCGAAGACGTCGACCTCTGCATGCGGGCGCACGAGCAAGGGCGAGCCATCGAGTACGTTGCGCAGGCGCGCTTCGCCCACTACGAAGCCGCGTCCGCCGGTCGCTTCGATCGCGAGGCCCAGAACGAACGGCTTTTCTACCAGCGTTGGTCGGCGAGCTTGGTGCCGCTGCCGCGCACGCTTCGCGGCGAGGTCGGCGCGATTGCGATCCGCAGCTCGTGCGAGGGCGGCTCGCTGCTCGCGGCGGCACGCGACGATCTTGAAGAGGCGCTGCGCGGTTTCGGGCATCCAGTGGTGCGCGGCCAGATCGGCACCTGGCAACTTCTCGACCGCCGTTTTCGGCGCGCCGCAAGCCTCGGATGGTTTTCGGACGAGATCTCGTCGCCCGGCGTTGCCATCCTTCGCAATGAAGGTGCGACGACGATTCGGACGCGCGGGGCGGTAGCGCTTGAGGTGCCGTGGCTGCCGTGCGCGTCGGAGCAACGCGCTGCGGGCCTAAAGCTGCGCTGCTCCGCCGATCCGTCGTGCACCACGATCGGAGTCGCCGGAGACGACGATCTGTGCGCCGCAGAGCTTGCCGCCGCGGGCTATCAAACGGTTCGCCTCACTCCAGAGATTCTGCTCGGCCCACAGCATTGCGAGCTCGCCTGCGTCGTCCACGGTGGTCTCACCGACGAAAGCGCTTTCGGCAACGTGCTGCTTGCATTAGCAGGCATTCCGGCGGTCGTGCCGGCAAAAACCGAGCTGCGCGCACTCTTCGGGGACGACGTCGCGCTCGTCTGCGAGCGCAATGCGATCGCCGATGCGGTAGCGCGGCTCGTCGCCGATCCAAATCTGCGCGCGCGTTACGGAAAGCTGATTGCGGCCGACGCGCGGCGCCGTTTCTCGCCGCGCCGAAGCGCGATTCGAGTCGTCGACCTGCTATGCGCGGCGCGCTTCGGGTTAGAGCGGCTTCAGTCCGCCTTGCCGTAACCGCCGCCGCCCGGCGTTTGAATCGTCAACACGTCGCCGGGTTCGAGCGTTAGGCTCTCTTTAGCGCGCAGCGATGACTGAATGCCGCGACGCGTCAACGTGTGGCGGCCACAGGCACCGGGTTCGCCGCCTTGCGCGCCCGGTGGCTCAATCGTCTGGCGATCGGCAAGCAGCGTGGCTTGTGCGGAGCCTTCGGTAAGTTCGATCGCGCGAACCAAACCGCTGCCGCCACGGTAACGTCCGGCGCCGCCGGTGCGCGGGGCGATCTCGTATTGCACGACGCGAAGTGGATACTCGCGTTCGATCGCTTCGATCGGCGTGTTGAGCGTATTGGTCATGTGGCAGTGAATCGCGTCAATGCCGTCGGCGTTCGGGCGCGCACCCATTCCGCAGCCGTTCGTTTCGTAAAAAGACCAGCTCCGGCCATCCGGCCTGATGCCGCCGAGTATCACGTTGCTCATTGTGCCGCCGCTGCAAGCCGGAATGCGCCCCGGCGCCGCGCGTGCCAGCGCTTGCAAGACGACGTCGGCGTTGCGCATGCTGGTTTCGACGTTGCCGCCGGAGACGGGAGCCGGCCGGCGGGGATTGAGCAGCGAACCTTCGGGCACGCGAACCTCAACCGGACGAAAGCAGCCCTCATTCATCGGAATCGTCGGATCGGTGGCTGCGCGCAGCGCGTAGTGAACGCCGGAGAGCGTTACGCCCAACACCGCGTTGAGCGGAAAGGCAAGCTGCTCGGAGGTCCCGGCGTAGTCGAATCGAGCCTCCCCGTCGCGCAGTTCGAGGCGCAGGGCGATGCCGATTCGCGGGGTACCGTCTCGATCCTCGAGGTAGTCGCGCGCTTCGAAGACTCCCTCGCCGATCGATCGAAGCGCTGCGCGCATGCGACGTTCGCTGTCGTCGAGTGCGCGGGCGATCGCCGCTTCGAGCGTTTCGAAACCGTAGCGATCGTAGAGTTCGCGCACCCGGCGCTCGCCGGTGTAGTTGCCGGCGACTTGCGCGCGCAGGTCGCCGCTGCGAGCCTCGGGAGTTCGAGAGTTGGCGCGAAAGAGAGCGACGACCTCATCGAGCACGCGATCGTCGCGCGCGATGCGCAGCGGCGGAACGATAAGGCCCTCCGAGTAGAGATCGGTGGCATCGGCGGGCATCGAACCCGGCGCAGAACCTCCGACGTCGGCATGATGTGCCTTGTTCGCCGCGTATCCAACGAGCCGATCGTTCACGAAAACCGGCCGCACGAGCGTGACGTCGTTGAGATGCGTTCCGGTGAGATAGGGATCGTTCGCAACCCACATCTCGCCTTCGCGGACGCCGCCGTACTCGCGCTCGACGATCGCGAGCATGCGCTGTAATCCCCACGGCAGCGAGCCGAGGTGAACCGGAATGTGCTCGGCTTGCGCGATCAACCGCCCGAAGCGATCGAAAAGCGCGCAGGAGTGGTCGAGTCGCTCTTTGATGTTCGGCGAGTAAGCGGCGTTGCGCACTGCCAAGCCCATCTCTTCGGAGGCATAAACCAGCGCGTTTTTGATGACTTCGATCGTGATCGCGTCGGTCACGGTGCCGGCCTTCCTCGTTGCAGCACGAGCACATCGCTGTCAACGGCGAGCGACCACGCGGGCGCGACGTATGCCGTGCTGTCGTAGGCTTCGACGATCGCCGGTCCCTCGAGGCGAGCGCCGCTCTCTAATGCTGAGCGCTCGAGGACCGGTACCTCAACGAACGTGCCTTCAATCCAAATGCGGCGCCGTTCGAGACTCTTCGGCGTTGCAACACCTCTGTCACCCTGAGCCTGTCGAAGGGCAACCTGCGCCTGTCGAGGGGTGACGCGCGACACGCTGCCCGTTGCCGTGATGCGCGCATTGACCACCTCGACGGCTTCAGCCGGCACGTCGTAGCCGTATCGCGCGCGGTGCGCGTGATGAAAGTGCCGCGCGATCGCCTCCGGCGCACGGTCGTACGGCGTGCGCAGTTCGAAGCTTTGGCCGCGGTAACGCGCATCGTACTCTCGCTGAAACGAGATCGTCGCCGCTTCTGCGCCTTGCTCGGCGAGGGCTGCACGCGCGCGCGTTTCGCTCGTCGCGAACGCCATCTCTTCGATCGCGGGCTGGAGCTCCTCAACGCGTCGCAGGACCGACCGGATCTCGTTAAAATGCAGCTCCGCCTCCAGCAGACCCATAGCCGAGAAGAGCCCGGGATGCGCCGGAACGACGACGCGCGCGATATCGAGCTCCTCGGCCAGCGCGCAGGCGTGCAGCGGTCCTCCTCCGCCAAACGCGACCAGCGTAAAATCGCGCGGATCGAGACCGCGTTCGATCGTTACGATTCGCAGCACCTTTGCCATCGCATCGTCGACGAGCCGTACGATTCCGCTCGCCGTCGCTTCCAGGCCCATGCCCAACGTCTGCGCGAGCAGCTCGATTGACGCGCGAGCGCGCGACGAGTCGATCGGAAACGTTCCGCCAAGCAAGAACCGAGGATTCAAGCGTCCGAGCACGACGTGCGCATCGGTGACCGTTGCGCGGTCGGACTTTCCGTAACAGGCAGGGCCGGGATCTGCGCCGGCGGAGATCGGGCCGACGCGCAACGACCCTGCCTCGTCAAGCCACGCGATCGTGCCGCCGCCCGCGCTCACCTCCGCCAAGTCGACGAACGGAAACCGCACCGGATAGCCGCTGCCTTTGACTGCGCGGCCGCTATGCGTCCTGCCGGCCGCTTCGAACTCACCGCCGACCTGCGCCTTGCCATCGAGGATCGTGCCGGCCTTTGCCGTGGTCCCTCCCATATCGAACGAAAGCAGGCGATGCGCGGCGATACGTCGTCCGAGCGCCGCCGTCGCGATCGCTCCGCCGGCGGGGCCGCTCTCGATAATCGCCGCGGGTCGCGAGAGGACGTGCCTGGCGGCGGCCATACCGCCGTCGCTTCGCATCACATAAAGCGGTGCTTCGATCCGCTTCGCGTGGAGTTCGTCAACGAGCCGTTCCAGATAACGCTCCACAATCGGGGTGAGCACTGCGTTGACAACCGTGGTCGAGCAGCGCTCGTACTCGCGGTACTGCGGATCGATTTCGGACGAGCGCGTTACGCGCACCCCCGGTATTGCGCCTTCGATCGCGCTCGCGAGCCGCCGCTCGTGCGCGTCGTTGACGTACGAATGCAGCAAGCAAATCGCGACGGCCGCGATGTCGCGCCCCTGCAGCTCGCTGCAGATCAGCTCGACCGATTCGTCCTCGAGCGCCACCAAGACGTTGCCGAGGTAGTCGATCCGCTCGCGCACCGCCAGGCGGTCCCGGCGCGCGACCAACGGCCGCGGCCGCTCGACGAAGAGGTTGTAGACTTCGCTGCGGTTTTGGCGGCCGATCTCGATAACGTCGCAAAAACCGTGGGTGGTGACGAGCGCAACCCGCGGCAGTTCGAGGCCGAGCTGGCCGAGCAACGCATTGGTGGCGATCGTCGTGGAGTGCCCGAGGAACTCGAAGGTTGGCACCGATTCGTAACGCGCGCAGAGCGCTACGAGCGCATCAATCACGGCACGGTGCGGCTCCTGCGGAGTGCTCGGCAGTTTGTGCAGAACGATCTCTCCGCTGTGCCGATCGACCGCTACCAGATCGGTGAACGTGCCGCCGACGTCAATGCCCACGCGTAACGCGCGCCGCTCGATCCCTACCGAGGCTTCGCGTCGGAACAAAGTAAACGAGCGGCCTACGTGCGTTGGGCCGCTCATTCGCCTGACGCGAAGAACATCGTCGTCGATCCTTCGCGGCATTTCGTCGTGTTCGATCAACCCGAAAGGTTCGCGAGCGCGCTGCGCGCCGCGATCTCTCGCTAAAACGTCAGGTGGTACGTACCGCCGTTGGTCGGTTCGCAGTTCGTTCCGTGAACCATCCGCATTTTAAAAGTGAACGTCGTCGATCCGGCCGCCGCTTCGTGCGCCCGAGACCAGTTGTACGTGAAGTGGAAGGTTCCCGAGGTTGTGAGCGGCGGGATGCTGCGGGAATCAAGCTTCTGCGACCCGTCGTAAATATCAACGAACTGCAGGGTGTTCGCCGGCTGACTGGCCGTCCCCATATTCTGTACCGTTCCTACGATACGATACTGATTCATCGAGCCGACGGTGTGGGTGGTCTGCACCGCGACGTGGGTGATGGCGGGGTTGCCCCCGGTGCACCTCTGCGCGGATGCTCCGACCGGGACGAGCGCGAGGACGAAAATGCCGAGGATGAGGGTGCGGATCACTTCAAGCTCCTTCCTAAACGGGGTAGATCGTAATGCTAGCGCTGCCTTGCTAAGCTCCTATACCGTAATAAGCCAATCGCCGAAACATTCCTTGTTTACGCAGCGTAGAGCGGCCATGAGGAAACGCACGCTTGCCGTTCTGGCGACCGCATTCGTCATTCTTATCCCGGTCGGCGCGCCGGCCCAAGGCTCTCAGGCCGAGCAGATCGCCGCTCTGCAAACCCAAGCCGTGGCCAAGTTCTTAGCCGCGTCGCCCCAGACGGCGACCTTTCTCGGCGACTATACCCACGACTCGCAGTGGAGCGATCCGACTCCGGCCGGCATCGCGGGGCTCAAGGCGATGCTAACGAAATACGAGCAGAGCCTCAACGCGATCGACATGACCGGCGCGACGCTGCAAGATCGCGACGACATCACCCTAATGCGCGCATTCGTCACCGGGCAGCGTCGGCAGATTCGCGAGCAAGAGGCGGGCAAGGATCCTTCCGCGCCGCCCCTCACGGTGCTCGGCGTGACGTTTACGATGATCCTGCACAAGGACGAGCAAGATCCTTCGGTATGGTGGAACAACATGATCTCGCGGCTCGAGAAAGCGCCGGCATGGATGGCCGCGCAACGGCCGCAGATCACCAACCCCGGCCGGTTGCAGGCGGAAGTCGCGGTCAAGCAGCTGGCCATGGCGCCCGCGCTCTTCAACTACATTCTCACACCGATGGCGGCGCAGCTCCCGGCCGATCAACACGCACGTTTTATAAAGGCGCGTGACGCCACGGTTGCGGCGATCGGTGAGTGGACGAAGTGGATGAGCGATAACGCCCCCGGCTGGCCGACCAACTATGCGATGGGTGCCGATGCCTACAACGCAATGCTGCGTGACGAGCTGCTGCTCCCCTACGATGCCGGCCAGATCGAAGCAATTGGTCAGAAAACCCTCGATGCGGCGATGGCGCAGGAACGCGAAATCCAAGCCGAGGCAAAAGCCAAAGGCGTCAATCTCTCCAATCCCGATCAGGCGGCCGCGAACGGCGGCGGCATGACGCCGACGACCAGCAGCGCGCAATTCGCCTTCTTCCAAGCACAGCTCGATACGCTGCGGGCCTTCATCGCCCGCAAGCGCATCGTCACGATTCCCTCCTACGTCGGAACGATGAGGATCGTCGCGACGCCGTCCTTTCTGTTGCCCGTTCTGCCGGGAGCCTCGATGAATCCGCCGCCCCTCCTTTCTAAACAGGTAGACGGCATCTATTTCATACCGCCTCCGAACCCGCAGATGGCGAAGGCCGCAACGACCGGCGCGATTTTCGAGGATTTCGACCGGGACCGCGTGCTGATGACGTCCGGTCACGAAGGCTTTCCGGGGCACTTCCTGCAGTTCTCAATCGCCAAGCACAACGCCGACCCGGTGCGGCGGCTATCGTTCGACGGCGTCTTCTCCGAAGGCTGGGCGTTCTACGAGGAATCGCTGCTCGAGCGCGATGGTCTCTACGGCAACGATCTCGACGGCCGGTATGCGGTCGCGCAGTTCGAGCGGCTGCGCGGCGCGCGAGCGATCGTGGACACGAAGCTCGCAACCGGGGCGTGGGGTTACGAGGACGCCGTAAAGTGGTTTACGGCCAATGCCGGCGTCGACCAGGATACCGCGGTCGGAGAAGTTAGCCGCTTTGCTCTTGGGCCGGGTCAGGCATTCGACTATGCCGTCGGTCGAGCGCAGATCGAAGACTTGCTCGCGAAATACAAGGCGAAGAAAGGCGCTGCGTTCGACCTTGAGGCCTTTCACAACGACCTTCTCTCACACGGTACGGTTCCCGTCGCCATCGTCGCCGGCGAGATGCTCGCCGAGTAGCGAGACTCGCTCGCGCAGCGATGCGAGCTCGCGAGCTTGACGATCGGCCAGCTTGCGCCAGCGCGCGATGTCGCGCTCGACTCGCGCGGTCTCGAGATGTTCGTAGGCGATGCCTGCCGCTACGCCGATCTTCTCGAGCGAAGCAACCTCATCCGGATCAATGTCTTCGCCGTTGACGTGCGCACCGTACACGGCGACGGCGTCGAGGCGGGAACGTACGAAGACCGGTACGGCTAAGACGGCCTCGCCGTCGTGCAGGCGCAGCGACCGGCGACGGCCCTGCAGTTGTAACGGAATGCTGCGGTCGAGCTGCCGGCCGTCGTGCACGTACTCGCCGGAGCCGTGCCGGCAGAAGAGCTGCGCGGAACTCAGCGAGTAGGCGCGCACAGGTTCACGGACGAGCGACTCCTCGACCGCGACGGCGTTTTCGGCCGAGGGAAGGCCGGCGGCGACATCGGCGAGATGCTGCTCGGCTTGACGGCGCCGGCGAAAGAGCGTCCCTTCAACGAACTCTTCGACTCGGCCGTAGACGGCATCCATTGAGAAAGAGACGCCGATCGCGGCAAGCGCTACCAGAGCGATCGCGACGCCGCTGCGCTCGATGAGCCGCCCGGTGAGCCACTCGATCAATGCGAAGAGCCCGAAGAGCGTCGCGCTGACGATGGTGTAGACGAGCGTTCGGCTCACAACAAAGGAGATTTCGAAGACGCGCTGGCGCACCACCGCGTAGGCAATCGCAAACGGTGCGCATGCATAGAGAATCGTCGCGGTCCAAACCAGCGCGTCGGAACTGGCGAGTGAATACGTTGACGCCCAGTAGCGCGCCCAAGACGAGGCGTAGCTGAGAACCGTAAACAAGACTCCCGCGATTACCCATTGGAAGCGCTGACGCTGCCGCGGCTCTGCGGCAACGTAAGTTACACATAGGATCGTAACGGCCGTAAGAATCAACGCCAGCGCGCCGAGGATCGAGCCGTAGGTCATCCACGTGGTCGGCGCCTCGCCGGCGAAGAGCGATACGCCGTCCCAGGCTAGATTCGGAATCGCAAAAATAACGCCGATCGGAAGCGCCAGCCGGTCAAGCCGAGAGCGCCAGCCCGTCGGTCGATCGTCAGGGAATCGCGCCGCAAAGACCACCAGACCGACTGGTCCGGCTATGTCGAGCAGGTCCGCGCCAAACTGCGCAAACGGAAAGATCGCGTCCGGAAAATGGTAGAGCGTGACGTCCGTCGCCGAGATGAGGTAGAGGAAGAGCCCATAGGTCATCCGGCTGGGACGTCGCAACAGTATGATCGCGGCGATCGCGATATACGCCAGGCCCGCAAGCCGTATGAAGGGCGTCAGCGGCGAAGAGAGCGCGTGGCTAGATTCGGAGGGCGTCAGCCGGCCCGCGCGCAGAACCACGGGACGCGTGCCGGCCCTGCCCGCAACGACGAAGCGAATGGATTCGCCAGGCAACGCGGGCTGATAGGAGAGCCCCACGATCCGGTCGTGCAGGCTCGAGCGCGTGAAGTCGAGATTGTCGCCGACAGCGATGCCGGCGCGAGCCGCCGACGTATCGGGATCGACCGCGACCACTTCGAATCCCCTGGTGTAGACCAGCTGATACCCGAAGGTCGTTTGCGGAACGAAGAGTTGAATCGTCGCCGCGATGTTGAGCGTTAGGGCGATCGCCGCCGCAAGCACTGCCGCGAAGCGTGCCACAATTGGGGCGATTCTTCGAAACCTTCGATCGGCTCCTGTTACGGTGCAACCCGAATGAGTCGCAGGCGGCTCTAGGCGTTACACGTAACGCTAAGGAGTCAAATAAATGAAGATCGGCATTATTGGCGCCGGGAACATCGGTGGAACCCTCACGCGCCGCTTCCGAGCACTCGGCCACGAGGTCTTCGTGGCGAACTCGCGCGGCCCCCAATCGCTCGCCGATTTGGCAGCCGAGACCGGCGCAACGCCGGTGACGGTCGAAGAGGCGGCGCGCAGCGGCGACGTAGTCGTGGTCACAATCCCCGAGCGAAATATACCGGCGTTGCCGGCCAACCTCTTCGCCAACGTACCGGCGAGCGTCGTCGTCATCGATACAGGCAACTACTATCCGAAGCAGCGCGACGGGCGAATCGAAGCGATCGAAGCGGGGATGCTTGAGAGTCGCTGGGTCGAAACGCAGCTCCACCACCCGGTCATCAAGGCCTTCAACAACATTTATGCTTCGCATCTCATGGATCTGGGAAAGCCGGCAGGAAGCCCCGGCCGCATCGCGCTGCCGGTAGCGGGCGACGATGCGGCAGCAAAAGCAATCGTGATGCGGCTGGTTGACGAATTAGGATTCGACCCCGTCGATTCCGGCGGACTCGACGAATCGTGGCGACAGCAGCCTGGGACGCCGGTCTACACGAAGGACGACGATGCGAACGGCGTACGCGCCGCGCTCGCGCAAGCCGGCAAAGAGCGCGCGCCGGATTGGAGCGGCACGGCGAAGAGCCCAGGCACGTTTGAGAGTCCCGCCTGATGGCAACGCCATACGAACGGTTCCTCGAACTGCACCAACGTTCGCAAGCGTTCGTGATGCCCAATGCGTGGGACGGCGCCTCGGCGGTGCTGCTGAAACGAGCTGGGTTCGAAGCGTTGGGAAGCACGTCGCTCGGATTGGCGTTCTCGCTCGGGCGGCAGGACGGCCGTCATGCCGTCTCGCGAGAGGAAGCGATCGCGCACGCGGTGCTCTTGGCGCGCGTCAGCGCGCTGCCCGTGAACGGCGACCTCGAAGACGGCTTCGGGGGTGAGCCGGAGGATTGCGCGGCGACGGTCCGCGCCGCGATCGAGGCCGGGCTTGCGGGTCTGGGGATCGAGGATACGACCGCCGATTCCGCTCGCCCGATCCACGATTTCGACACTGCCGTCGCGCGCGTTCGCGCGGCCGCGCAAGCCGCTCGCGGACGCATCGTGCTTACCGGCCGCACCGACAACTTCCTCAACGGAAGAGAGGATCTCGACGACACGATACGCCGTCTTACCGCGTTTGCCGAAGCCGGTGCCGACGTGCTCTACGCCCCGGGCCTGCCCGACATGGCGGCGATCAGTGCAATCGTTCGCGCCGTCGCACCCAAGCCGGTCAACGTGTTGATCGGTCCAGATGATGGCGCGGTGCCGCTCGTGCAGCTTTCAGCCGCCGGCGTGCGGCGGGTAAGCGTCGGCGGTGCGCTCTATCGGGTCGCGATGAGCGCGGTCGTCAACGTCGCTAAAGCGTTGCATGACGGCGACTTGGCGGCGGTCGACGGCGGAGTCCCCGGTAGCGAGATCACGGCGCTGCTGCCGTTGTGACACGACGCTAGGTGCGAATTCGCGAGTTCTTAGCTAACCTCGGCCCGGGCCTCATTACCGGCGCTGCCGACGACGATCCGTCAGGTATTTCCACGTACTCCGTCGCCGGCGCTTCGACGGGGTACTCGATGCTTTGGCTTACCCTGGTCTCAACGCCGATGATGGCTGTGATCCAGGGGATGTGCGCGCGCATCGCGATGGTGAACGGCGAAGGCCTTGCTGCGATCATGCGAAAGCGGCTGCCGCTCTGGCTTGCCTACGCCCTAGCTGGACTTGTGATCGTGGCCAACACGTTCAATCTCGGAGCCGACATCGGGGGTATGGCGGCCGCCACGCAGCTGGTCGTGCCGATTCCGATCGACGCGCTCGTCTTTTTCTTCGGCATCGGCCTGATCGCCGCGCAGATCTGGTTGCCCTTTCCGACGATCGCCCGCATTTTCAAGTGGCTGACGCTGGCGCTGTTTGCCTACATCGTCACCGCTTTCGTCGTGCGACCTCCGTGGGGACAGGTGCTCGTTCAGTTCGCGATCCCACGCATTCACTTCGACTCGACCTGGCTCGCGACGATGGTTGGCGTGCTCGGGACGACGATCACGCCGTATTTGTTTTTCTGGCAATCCACGCTGATGGTCGAAGAAGATAAGGAACACGGCAAAAAGACTCTCGCTGCACGTCGCGGAACCGATGCGACGTCCATAACCAACATGCATGCCGACGTCAATACGGGCATGATCTATTCGAATCTGGTCGCGTTCTTCATCATCGTTACGACCGCGGCGACGTTGGGCGCGCATGGCTTGCGGAATATTGCTACCGCGCAGCAGGCCGCGCTCGCTTTGAAGCCCTTGGCCGGTCAGTTTGCCGAGCTGCTCTTCGCGCTTGGAATGGTGGGCACGGGAATTCTCGCGGTGCCCGTGTTGGCGACGTCGTCGGCCTACGTTGCTGCGGAAACGTTCCGATTTCGCGAGGGCCTCAACGAGCCGCTTGGCCGCGCCACGCGCTTCTACGGGACCATCACGGCCGGGATCCTGATCGGGATTTCGATGAACCTGCTTCACGTTGACGCGATCAAAGCGCTCTTCTGGTCGGCGGTGCTCAACGGCGTCGCCGCCGTGCCGCTGATCGGCGTCGTCGTTTGGCTGGCTTCGAATCGCCAGCTTATGGGTAAGTGGCGAAGCTCGCCGCTCGCGCGCGCCTGGGGATGGGGCACGTTCGCGCTGATGGGCGGCGCGACGGCTGGATTTTTCTACTTTATAGCGCGTCCTTCGTGAACGGCGGGTCGCTAAAGAACGGCTGAAGGAAGACTGGGCTAAACCGTCAGAGTGCTGTTGGGTGCATTCGCTCTTCGACGGACCAGGTTCGCTTCGAGAACCGTCGGAACGACCGGCCTTCTGGCTAACGGCGCTTTTTGCGCTCCCTGCGGCCCTAGCGATCGGCTACGTGCTTCACGAATCGATCGGCGCCTCGCAGGTGGCGCTTTTCATCGTCATTGCGATGGTCTACGTCACGCTTGCGCGCGGCCGCCTGCTCGGCTCGAGCGTCCGCGTGCACCAACGCCAGTATCCACGTGTATTCATGATCGTGCGCAGCACCTGCGCGGCGTTGGAGATTCCAATGCCGCTCGTCTTCGTGCGCGAAGACAACTACGTGCCGGTCGTCGCGCTCGGATTCGGAGAGCCTTACGCGCTCGTGGTCTCAAGCCACTGGATCGAGCTTTTCGCTGACGACGAGCTGTCCTTCATGGTGGGGCGCGAGCTCGGACACATCGCGGCCGGACATACGCGCTTCCACTCCTTGCTAAGCGTCAACGGCAACGAGAACCCGATCATCTCGATGATCTTCGGCGCCTGGCTGCGCCGCTGCGCGCTCACGTGCGACAAGGTCGGTCTGCTCTGCTGCGGCTCGATCGACGCGGCGATTCGCGCGATGGGCATAGCTGCGTTTCACGAGTTCGGGCGCAAAGTGGATTACGAAGCCTTTGCGGAGCAGCACGCCGAGGTACAAGCCGACTCGGTGTTGCGGTGGGGCGAAGCGCTGAGCAGCGAGCCCTACGCGACGCATCGGATCGCGTCGTTGCGCACCTTCATGTCGTCCCACGCTTATGCAAAAGCGGAGGAGTGGTTTCTGCGAGAGCGCGACGATGAGCCCCCGGCGCTTGCCGCGCCCGGAGAGATCCACGTCGCGCCGAAGGATTGCGCCGGCTGGTGGCGCCGTTTTGCCGCATGGTCGATCGACGCCGTCGTCGTGACGGCGATCATCACCTCGTTTGGTGGAAGCGTCGTCGGCTCGCGCAGCGAAAGTAGCCAACACCGCAACGCTGCCGTCACAGTTTCGCCGGGCAACGTTACCGTGGGACCAGTTTCGATTCATGGGAGAAACCACGCGACGACTTCAGCTACGACTGCACCCTCACCGACGCCGCAAGACGAAGCGACCATCGGACCCCTGACGCTCGGTAATAAACAAGCGTCGCTGAACGTCGACAACACCAAGATTCCACTCGAGCCGGATGCGCTTGCGTCAATGGTCGGCGGCTTCATCGCTCGGCTTGGGTTCTTTTTCTGGTTCCCGATCTATCTCGCGTTGCTCGTCGTCGTCGCGGGCCAGACCTTCGGGATGATGATTGCCGGCTTGCGAGTCGTTACCACCGACTTCAGCAAGCCGACCATCGCTCGCACGATCGCTCGCTATCTCATCGTCATGTTGCTGTGGTGGCTGATCGTCCCGCTGAGCTTCGTTTGGCGCCGCATTCTGCTCCATGACCGCTGGACCCGGACTCGGGTCGTAAAGGTCGAACGCGTCGTCGCTCGTATCACGGGGGCTGCATAGCTTGAGTCGGAGAGCCCTTCGCCGCCGCCGGCGACAGGCTTCGTCGAAGGGCGACACGGGTAAGGTCGTAAGATGAGATTAGCGATCGTTGTTTTGCTGCTTGTAACGTTAGGCGTCGCGCCGGCCTCGGCCGGCGATCCGCTTGGCTCGCTGCGCTTCCTTGTCGGCTCGTGGAACTGCACCTATCAGATGGGCAAAGCGAGCCTCTCGTACCACGCGACCTATGCTTACGATATGAAAGACAACTGGATGAGCGAGCGCGACGCGTGGAAGGGCGGCGGCGGCGATCAGGGGATGTTTACCTACGATCCCAAACGTGGCTGGACTATCGTCGTGCTCGAACAAGATCGCACGACCACGATCTTCCACGCGACCGGCAAGAACGCAGGTCACGTCGCCTATCACAGCGTCTATCCCGACGCGAGCATGACCGACGTCTTCGACCGCGTTTCGTCAACGCGCTACACGCTGCATTTCAAGCAGAAGGCGAACGGCAAGACGGTGACGTCTACGGACACGTGCGTCAAGACGTAAGCTATGCATTCTGCCAGAAATGTGCGGTAGATTCACGCTGACCAAGCCGGGTGCTCTCGCAATCGCCTTCCCGCGTTTTCGCTTCCCGGAGTTCAGTGAGACCCGGCTGCCGCGCTACAATATCGCCCCGGCGCAAAGCGTGCTCGGCGTTCGGAACGACGGGCGTGACGTCGTCGAGCAGCTGGTCTGGGGAATCCGCGGCCGCATCAATATTCGCGCCGAGTCGATTCTCGCGCGGCGGGGACCGATCCGACGCAGGTGCATCGAGTTTGCCGACGGTTTCTACGAATGGATGAATCGGCGCCCGTTCTACTACACGCTGAAATCCGGCGAGCCGTTCGCGTTTGCCGGTCTTTGGGAAGCGCTCGACGGAACCGCCGCGTGCGACGTCGCCACTTGCGAACCAAACGCGTTGGTCGCGCGCGTTCACGATCGCATGCCGGTGATCCTGACCGCTGCCGGCGTCGACCTTTGGCTCGATCCCGAGCCGCTGCCGCCGGAAGCCGGCGCTTCGGTATTGCGCCCGCTCGATGCGGGGCTGATGCAGGTGCGTGAGGTTTCGCCCCGCGTCAACAACGCAAACTACGACGCGTCCGACGTGCTTGAATCGGCGCCGCCTCGCCTTCCGGGGGTCGAGTGAACCATCCACGTCGAAGCGGCGCTGCAGGGAGGGCTTTGCCATGCCGAAGTTTTTGGTTCATGCGACCTATACCGCCGAAGGCGCAAAGGGTTTACTCAAGGATGGAGGATCCGCCCGCCGCGAGGCGGTCGAGAAACTCCTTGCGTCGGTCGGCGCGAAGCTGGAAGCGTTCTACTTTACGTTTGGCGACGATGACGCGATTCTAATCGTCGATCTTCCGGATAACGAAGCTGCCCTAGCGGTCGCGATGGCGGTAGGTGCGTCGGGATCCGTGCGAAGCCGGACGACGGTCCTGATCCCGATCGAAGAGGTCGATCGAGCGGCCAAGCGCCGAATTGCCTTCCGATCGCCCGGCGCCTAACGCAACAAAATACGGCCGAGGTGCCGTGGCGCTCGACTCAGTTTCCCCCAGACACTGCCACCTCGCCACGCACGGCATCTCGAACCGCTCCACGATGCTATCGGTAGCGTATGAAAAAAGCATGAAGGGCCGACCTTTACTCGCGGGCGGTCAGTTGCAGTAAGTTAAGGCGTTCCACCGAAACTTAAGGGTCCCAAGGAACAACCTTCTCGGCTTGGGGCAAGGGGAGTCCTCATGAGAGTTTCGCAATCGGGCTTGCGCGCAGCTACATTCGCTGCGGCGGTAGCCCTTACACTGTGCCTTTTCGCTACGGTCGCGGCCCGCGCGGAGGGGACGTTAACGATCCAGCAGGCCGACGGGGATAAGAACGTCTATCAGCACGTCGCGGTCAAGGTCATTCACAGCGCCCTCTACCTGACGTCGGCCGACGGCAAAGGCACGCTTGTGATCAATCGAGCGGCCTGCGCGTATCAGGGCAAAGTTATGGTCTGCTTGCCGACGAGCGCCGCGCTCGTCCAGTCGGGCACGACCAGTGCTCTCGATTTTCAGAAGGGAACCGTCTACCTAAATTCGACGGACGATGAGCAACAGTTGAGCGCCTCGACGACAAAAATCGCGCCGCACAGCATCGTGCTCTCGTTTACGACTGACCGGGGTACCTACGTCAACCTAATCGGTCAGATCGACAAGGTGGTGAAATAAATGAAATATCTTTGCCTGATAATGGCCGTCATTTTCGCGCTTTCGCCGGCAATTGCGTCGGCTGGTAGAGGCGGTGGCGGCGGCCGTGGCGGGGCGGAGGCGCTGCACGCGGTGGAGGCG
>JBAVSO010000002.1:0-2285 GCA_049695635.1 Candidatus Cybelea sp.
GAGTGGCTTACTGCTTGAACATGCAGGCCGCCATCCGGTGGAATTGCGGCGATGTCGTCGAGGCGCGTGAGTTGCATGCGCAGGCGCTGGCGGCGTTCAAGGCCCTAGGAAACGAGGCCGGAGCAGCTGGGGTGCTCGCAAATCTCGCGGAGCTGGAGTTCGGAGATGGTCAGGTTGAGCAGGCAGTACGCTTGGCTGGCGAGGTACTCGAGATCGATGCGCGTGGGAAGAACACGTCGAGCTTCGCGGTTAGTTACCTCAACATCGCGACCTATCGCATTGCGCTGGGAGATGTGGATGGCGCGCGTGAGGCTGCCCGCGAAGGGCTGCGCTGGGCACGGCAGGCGCAGTTCGCGATGCCCATCGCGATTGCATTGCAGCATATCGCGCTGCTCTTGGCGCTGCGTGGAGAAGTGCACGATGCAGCGCGACTCATCGGCTATGTCAACGCGCAATTCAAAGAGCTCGGGAATGAGCGTCAGGCCACCGAGGCGTGGGGCTACGAGAAACTCATGGCCGCACTGCGCGAGCAGCTGAACGATGCGGAGATAGAGAAGCTCGCGGCCGAAGGCGCGGCGTGGTCGGAAGATCAGGCGGCCGAAGAAGCACTCAAGGTCTGACCACGAGCACGGTAACGCCCAAAGCAACGGCGTCGCACGCCCACGCCCGCGGGACCGCACCGCGCTAGGAGCTAGCGTAGCCTCGCAGCCGCGCAGCACGGCTCCGATCACGTGCGTATTGCAGCCTCGCATTCAAGAAGCGAGGCCTCGCAGCAGCCTCGCAGCCTCACAATCTCGCGCTTAGACCGCGCGACGCTTCGATCGGCTCATGCAGCTGAGCCAACTGGGAGGGGGCGCCATCTTTTAACGCCTAACTACTTGAATTTGCTTCCGCTGCCGACAGCACGGAACGCCATCGGAGGTCCAAGACGCAAGCCGTGCAACAGCCGTGCAACAGAGGGGCTAGAAACGGGCCGTTTTGGACAGGAACGGTCAGGATGACCGGTATCGGGAAACCCTGATAGCATCGGACTATTCAGTAGTGGGCAGGTTCGGCCAGGACCGCCGTACGACAGTTCGAATCCCGCTGGGGCTAATTCAAAAGTGCTTATTTTGCAATAGTTTTCACTGTTAACGCGTTCGTTTGGGTAACGGATGGTTAATCGGCACAAAAAGCTTCATCGACAAAGAGCATCGTCAAAGAATCCGCCGAAATAATCGCTTTAGGGGCGACCCGCCGCATGACGGGGCGTGCTTCACAAGAAGCCGCTATAGAAAGGAGTTCCAAACGTGCGATTAAGCCTTCTCGGGGCTAGCGCCGCGCTCGCCGCAGGCCTAGTACTTTCAGCGTGCAACAGCAATACCGGCTCGTGGGCGAATACGCCGTCGTCTTCGGGCCCGCAAGTCCTGACGGCGGTTCATGGCCATAAAGGCGCTTTCGCCGGCGCGGCCACTGCACAGACAGGCTATGTCGGCATTCTGGGGGGAGGGCCGATTTACAAACACATCCCGAAAAATATCAGGGAACTCAAGAATTCAGGGTTCAATGAACTGATCGTCTGGAGCGTCGAGGTCGGCAGCACGGGCGATTTGAATCTGAACGGCGAATTTCCGCTGACATCGGATGGCGAGTATATCGGGAATGAAACATACCCCGATTTCCCCGCCGATCTGAAGAAGATCAAGCGGGGCACGGTCACGCGCGTCACGCTCAGCATCGGGTCGTCCAACTACGGCGATTGGGAGAATATCGAAGCGCTGATCGAATCGCAGGGAACCGGACCGGACAGCATTCTCTACCAGGATTTCGCCGCGCTGAAGGCGGCGCTGCCGCTCGACGCAATCGATTTCGATGAGGAGAACGGCTACGACGAATCTTCAACGATCAAATTCGCAGTAATGCTGGGGAAGCTTGGCTACGAGGTCACCATGGACCCCTATACCGATTCCGGTTTCTGGACGGATGTCGTGTCGAAAATCAACAAGAAGCGGGCCGGCACGGTGGATGCCATTCATTTGCAGACTTATGCCGGGGGGGAAGGCAACAGTCCCTGCTCGGGGTCGAAGTCGAAGATGAACTGGAATTTCGGCAGCGTTCCGGTTTATCCGGGCGTATCGGACCAACCCTCGGCGCCGCCCGATCTGACGCCGGCGGAGGTAAAGACGGCGATGAAGAACTGGCATACGCAATGCGGCATCACCGGCGGCTGGCTGTGGATTTTCGATCAGATCGCGGGCACCAACCTGGTGCGGAAATACGCCCACGCGATCACCAGCGGCGTCGGC
>JBAVSO010000003.1:0-2672 GCA_049695635.1 Candidatus Cybelea sp.
GACCTGATCGATTGTGTGGTCATGTCTGGTCACCCACCTTGCGTTTTTGCTAAGGGGAAAAGCTCGACGACTCGAGCCGGATGTTATCGGTCTATCGTCATGGAGTCGCGTGCGCGCTGTTCCCGCCTGATGCTGTACTCGACGTCACGTCGTAGCGTCTCCGGTATCGCCTGGTATCCGCGCTCAATCGACGCGGCAACCTCATCCAGCCGCGAGCCATCGTAGCAATCGACGTGTGCGATACCAGCCCGCTCGAGAACATTCAACTGCCGCTCGATTTTCGGTATCGCATCGCGGGCGTCACGCGCGTGGTTGATTTCGCGCTCGAGTCTCAATGACGCTGCGGCGTATTGCCGGTAGCGGTCCTCCTGGGCGGCGAGCTGCTTTTCAATCTGAGGCACGTCACGCTGCTCAAAGTCATACATCGCGCTCCCCAATGTTTTATCGTGGCGCGAGCGTTGCTCGCCGTGCAGTCGCTCTTCTTCCTTTGATGCAGCCCGGCGAGTCAACGGATTCCACGACCGCTTCTCTTTGGCAAGCTGCTCCAGCCGGGCGCGCTCCACGTCGGTATACCGGGTAGTTGCGGCAGCACGTTCCTGAATTCGCCGCCGCTCGACCACCACGGCTTCGTCAAGTGTCGGCGGACGCTCGATGTGCTCCAGATGCCGGCGCTCGACGCGTGCTCGCTGATGTCGCCCCTCTTCTTCGGCCCTGATGACGTTGAGCCGCAAGCGCACCGCCTCGAGGGTGACGCGACGCGGTTCACCCTGCGGGACACGCTCCTTGCGCTCGCGCGTCGGAGGAACGAGCGCTTCGATCACTCGCTGTGCCCCGAGGTCGCCGCGCCGCGCCCTTTCATGAACGAAGGCGCGATAATCCATCGGCCTCTCCTCACGCGCTCGCTTGCGCTCTGACGCTAGCACGATCTTCGTCGACTCCCAGCGCACCCGTGCGGCGTCATACTCGCTCGCGCGCCGGTGACCGATGACCGCATGAATCGACCAATACGCCAGCTGGCGGGCGATCGCACCGCGCGTGCCCAACCGCGCCACTGCGCGCAATAACAGGCGCGCTTCGCGCCGCTTCTGGGCATCGCGCTGCCGTTGCAACCGCTCGCGCTCCCAGGCTGCATCCCGCCGCGCGCCGATCGCCTGGGCACGCTCACTGAAGAACCGGTTGCGATACGCTGCGTACTCCGAGCGTAGCCGGGCATGGTCGGCGATGCGTTCGGCGTCGCGCACTGCCCAGCGCGGATCACGATGCGCTTCTTGCTCGGCCTGATCGCGGACGTGGCTGCGCTTGGGTTCACGGCGCTGCTGCGCTTCATGCGGGAACGGGCCGAAGCGTTGCTCCAGCGCTGCCTTCTTGCAACGCGGATGGATCCGTGACGCGCCACAGCCCGGCGCCTCGGGATCCGCACCCGCCGCAAACGCGAGCCCCTGCACGCGCATGCCGCGCTGGATCAGCTTGACCACGATCCCGTCGCGATCGAGCCGCTGCGTGAGCTCGTCCCAAGACTTCGCCGCGTCAACCGCCGTTAGAATCTTCGGACGAACCATCTCAGCCCAGGCGATCCGGTGCGCCACTTCCACAACGGGCTCAGGCGACGGGATGAACGACCCCAAGTGCGACTCCAGCGCTCGCAGTGCACAGCGTGAATCTATCCGGGACGCCGCACAGCCCGGCGCCCTGCGGTCAAAGCCTTCGGCAAATGCCAGGCCTTGCACACGCTCACCGCGGCGAACCAGCTTCACGACGACGCCATGCGCACCCAAGCGTTGATGCAGGTCGCTCCAGTCCTTAGCGCGATCCACCGCATCGAGCACGTAGGGCCGTGCACTCTCTTGCCAGGGCAGCTCACCACGCTCGTGCAGACGGCGGTACGCGCCGTCACTGAGCCGGCGCTCCGGATCGGGTGGTGGAGCGTACAGATGTCTGGCGCGCTGCACGATGTCGCGGTTGTGGTGGCCGACGACGATCTCCCAGCCGCGCTCCGCTGCGATCTCAGCACAGATGCGCTCGCGAATAATCCGCTCGTGCCAGAGGTCGTTAGCTCTGCCATCCGGGCCGATACGGTTGGCAATCACGTGGGCATGGAAGTCGTCGGTGTCCTTGTGCGCGGCCAGCACGTACTGGCTCTTCTCCATGCCGATTGCCTTCAGTAGCCGCTCCGCATCGCTGACAACCTGCTCGCGCGTCGGCCGCTCACCCTTGGCATAGGCGATGATTAGATGATAGACGGGATCCCGGCAACGCTTGGAAAGAGCAGCAACCGCCTCCATCTCGATCGCAGCCGTCTCCACCGACATGACACCGCGCAGGTGAACCCACTCAGCTTTCTCCGGCGCACTCGCATAGGAAACGCCGCCCTCAAAGGAGTGACCGGCCTTAGCGACGGCGCGCTGATGCGTATGTTCGGTGATGTAGTCGACCCCGATCGCGAAGGTGCGGGTGTGGGCGCGCGCCGGCACTGCCTTCGTAATCATGGCACCTCCGTAAAAGAAAAAGCCCCGTGCGAACTGCCGTACGAGACTTTAGCATTTCGCCCGCATTATTATGCGGGCGTTAGTCGGTTACACTTTGTCAAACCAATTATACCACAGATGCAAGGTTATCGCGATACGTTTTTTCACATGCCGCGTGCCCCGATTGAAGCGTCGGCTGGTCATCAT
>JBAVSO010000004.1:0-35675 GCA_049695635.1 Candidatus Cybelea sp.
GTCTGCGTACCGAGGGCTGCGAGCGCCCGCGTTTCTTGCGCCGAAAGCGTGTGCGCAGGGGCGCCGGCTCGCGGCGCCTGCGTCGGCCGTAGAACAAAGAAGGCTACGACCAGCGCAACGAGCACACCCGCCAAAGCCAAAGCGCGATGTGTGGTAGGCCGGCGCGCCAACGTCGAGCGCAGATCCGGTTCCCAGCATTCGGCGTCTCGCGCGTGGCCGACGGCGTTCATCACACGCTCGATTTCGCGCTCCCCACCGAGCTCGCGCAGACACTTCGCGCACTCCGCAAGATGGGCACGGTAGGTGTCGCGTTCGGCTTCGCCCGCTTCGCCAATTGCGATTGCCCCCGCGAGCGCCTCGGCCCTCGCGCAATCCGCTCGACTCGTCATCGCCCCGTATCCTCCTTCATCATCGCGCGCAAAACTCGCATCGCGCGGCAAACCCTTTGGCGAACTGCGTCGGAGGTCGTGCCGAGGATCGTCGCAGCTTCCGACGACGAGTATCCTGCATAGCTCGTCAGGAGCAGGGCAGCCGACTGATCCGGCGCCAAACGCGCGAGCGCGGCCTGAAGATCCAACGATGCAGCGCTTCGTTCGTCAACCCGCCACGCGCTGCGATCGACTTCACGGTCGAGCGGCACCATGCGCAAAATTTTCTTGCGACGAAGAAATGAGATTCCGGCGTTTGTCGCCGCGCGATAGAGCCAGCCCGCACTAAGCTCTCTTGCCGGGTCCGCCCGCAGCATGCGATAGGCTGAAAGAAAGACCTCCTGGGTCAAATCGAGCGCGACCTCGGTGTCGCCGACCATCCGGCGCAAGTACCGCGCCAGCTTCGTCTGATATTCGAGCACGAGCGACTCGGCTCGCGTCTGCGCGACTGCTTGGCGGTCATCCGTCACCCGGATCGCATCCATTCGACTCTCCCCTTATTCTCCGAACGCCGCTGGGCCCAGAGGTGTGACCGCTATCGGCCGTCCTCTAGCATGCTACTTTTGTAGCATGCTAGAAGTTGCTGTTTCGGAGTCTCGGCGCCACTTAGCCCCCGATCTCCGAGAACGCACGCATCCGCGATGTGGTCTCGCCGAGGCGCAGATGATGGCGTTCCGGCTTGATCAGCATCGCGGAGCGTAGCAGCGACGCAAGCTCATCGGTGGTCGCGCCGCGTCGCACCGGAGAACGCAGGTCAAGCGCGTAGTCGCCGAAGAGGCAGAGGCGTAGACGCCCATCGGCGGTCAGTCGAACGCGGTTGCAGCGTTCGCAATAGTCGTGCGAAAGCGGGCTGATCACGCCGATTGCACCGGCCGCACCCGGCAACGCAAAGTACCGCGCCGGGCCGTTCCCGGCCGGTCCGATCACCTGCTGCAAATCGCCGGCTGCCGAAATGCGCTCCAAGATCTCATCGGATGAAACGTAAGCGTCGCGCTGCAAGCCGACGTTTTCCATCACCGGCATGACTTCGATGAACCGGACGAAGATCGGGCGGTCGCTGGTGAGCCGCGCGAAGTCGGCCAGCTCGTCATCGTTTTTTCCGCGCATCACGACGCAGTTGATTTTTACGGGCGTCAAGCCGGCCGAAATCGCGTTGTCGATCGCACGCAGCACGGCATCCAGACCTGGGCGCCGAGCGATCGCCTCAAAACGGTCCTCTTGCAGCGTGTCGAGCGAGAGGTTGATGCGACGCAGACCGGCCGTCACCAATTCGGGAAGCTGCTCTTCGAGGAGCAACCCGTTGGTCGAGAGCGCGATGTCGTCGATCCCTGGGATCGAAGCAATCGTCGCGATCAATCGGCTTAGATCTCTTCTGACGAGCGGCTCCCCGCCGGTCAGCCGGATCGCGCGAACCCCGACCGAAGCGGCGGCGAGCACGATCTGGGCGATCTCTTCGTAGCTGAGGATCTCGTCGCGGCGCAACCATGGCAGACCGCCCTCCGGCATGCAGTAGATGCAGCGCAGATTGCACTTGTCGGTGACCGAAACGCGCAGATAGGTGATCGGCCTGCTGAAACCGTCGATCAGTGAGACGTTGGTCATTGATTCTCGAAGATGCCGTCGGGGAGCGTCGGATTGATCCTGTATCCGCCGATCGTTGACGTGATGTCGGCAGCGTAGCCCGGCTCCTGCACGCGTCCCGTCTGCGCCTCGACGACGAAATTACCGTCTACCGTGCCGTAGCGATTCGTCATCTCGGCGTAGCCGCCGTTGCTGTAGTTCCAGTGCATCGAGGTCACCGTAGCGCTTTTGTCGTCGACGGATGCATCGATCTCCTCTACGGTCCCTCGTTTGCGCGGCACCAGCTTGAAGAGCGCGGTCTTGCCGTCGTCGGAGACCAGCGTGACGTTGTAAAGCTCGTTCCACTTCTTGGGGCTCTCGATGTGCGCGTAGAGTTTATCAAACTGCTGCGCGACCAGCGGGACGCCGGAGGTAAAAACGACCTTATTCTTGTCCGGCTCTTGGTAGTAGTACGTCCCCGCGAGATCGGCTGCCAGGAACGGAAACGAACGCATCACCACGTGCGCGTTGAGCGTCGCGCTGAAGGCATGGAGGTTGGGATTGACCGCCTCCATGCGGCCGAGCAGCGCGGCAGCAGTTGCAGCTGCGAGCAACATCATGCGAAAGCCTCCAATGCGCAGCCGATCTCGGCACGCACTTGACGATCTTCTTCTCCGGCGTAGCTTTCGCGCAGCGCGGCGAGCGCGCGGGGCGAGCCGATTCTGCCCAGCGCCCAGGCGACGTGACCGCGCACCATCGGATGCGGGTCGGTTTTGAGGCTGTCGATCAAAGCGCCGACCGCCGAGCGGTCGAGAGAGTTGCCGAGTGCGACGGCCGCGTTGCGCCGCAAGACGGCCGCGCCGCGCCAGCCCATCGCAGTGTCACGGTACCTGCGCTTGAAGCTGCCGCTACGCAGCGCGAGCAATTCGACGAGCACGGGGCTCGCCGCACCGCGATCGCGCGGCGCCCATTGCGAAGAGGCCTCACCTGCGCGACGCGTCGGCGGACAAACGACTTGGCAGATATCGCATCCCCAAACCCACTGCCCGAGGAGCGGGCGCATCGCAGCGGGGATCGCGTCGGTGCGCTGGGTCAGATCCGAGATACAGCGGTTGGCGTCAATCGTATAGTCACCGCGCAGCGCCTGCGTCGGGCAAGCCTCGGCACACCGCGCGCAGGTGCCGCAGGTTTTGCGCAGCGCTCCGTCCGGGGGCAGCTCGAGCGTCGTAACGATCTCCCCCAAGAAAACGAACGACCCGAG
This sequence comes from Candidatus Cybelea sp., assembly GCA_049695635.1. Taxonomy (GTDB): domain Bacteria; phylum Vulcanimicrobiota; class Vulcanimicrobiia; order Vulcanimicrobiales; family Vulcanimicrobiaceae; genus Cybelea. The sequence continues at coordinate 3,250 of JBAVSO010000004.1, forward strand.
CCGTGAAGCGATCAGGTTGGTGTGCTTGCCGATCCACCCGATGCCCGCGCGCGCTGCGAAAGCACGCTCCGCCAGCGGTTTGGTATCGCACACGATTGCCGTGACCGGCGCTCCCGCGGCTGCATCAATCTCTTCGGCGACCGCGCCCAAGAGTGCGCGCAGCCGGCGATGGTAATCGGACGACCATGCATAGTTTGAGACGCGCCCCTGAAGCAGAGCGCGTTGCTCGGGCGGGGACGTCGCATACGGTACGGCGATACAGACGACGCTGCGCGCGCCCCGCAAAAGCTCGCCCGGATCGTTCGCTTGTCGAGCGTACTCGGCGCCGTAGCCCCACGTCGAGAGGTCGCCGCGCGAAAAGGACTCCTGCATTCGGCGCCGCGATTCTTTGTCGGGCAAAGCCGCCGCGACACGTACCGCGCCCGCGCCGAGCTCGAGCGCCTTTCGGATCGCGCCTTTCTTGATTTCAGCCGGATCCATCGTCGTCGTCATAACGTTGCCAGCGGACCGGGCCGGCTCCGCGGAAAGCTACCGTCGATCGTCGCGACGTCGTCCGCATCGAGCTCGAACTCTGCTGCACCGGCGTTCTCTTCGACATGCTGCACGCGTGCGGCTTTTGGAATCGCGAAAAGAACTGGTTCGCGGCTCAAGAATGCGAGCGCTACTTGATGCAGCGTTGCGCCGTGCTTGCGGGCGATGCGCTCGAGAGTCTCGCGGCGGCGGGCGCCTGCTCGCAAGAAGGCCCCTCGTCCAAACGGCGTGTAGGCAACGATCGCGATCTGATGCCGGGCCGCCACCGGGATCAGCTCGTGTTCGATACCGCGCTCGCAGAGGTGATAGAGGACCTGATTGCAGGCCAACGCCCCCATCTGCAAATGGGAGGCCGCCTCGATCATTGCGTCGGCCTCGAAGTTGCTGACCCCGACGAAACGAGTCTTGCCTTGCTCGAGCAGCGTATCGAACGCACGCATCGTCTCCTTCAGCGAATGCGACCCGGGCCAATGCAAGAGGTAGAGATCGACGTAATCGGTGCGAAGCCGTCGCAGGCTCGCTTCGGCTGCCGCGAGCGTTCCGCGATAGCTAGCGTTGCTCGGCAAAACTTTCGTTGCAATGAAAAGTTTCTCTCGATCGATACCGCGGATCGCCTCGCCGAGCAGCTCCTCGACGCGGCCCGCGCCGTACATCTCGGCGGTATCGAGATGAACCATACCCAACTCGACACCGTGCCGGATCGCGCGCTGCGCCTCTCTTAGATGCGCGCCGCTCTCGGGCATATTCCACGTGCCCTGCCCAATGACCGGCAGCTCGACGCCGGTCCTACCGAACTGCTTATATCTCATCGCTGAAAGTAACCGGTGGCCCGAAGGGCCATTCGAAACTCGCGAGTATGCGTGGGGGCCGAAGGCCGGGGGCCCCGGCGGCTTTGCCGACGGGGGCGAGGAGCGCGAAGCGCGGATTCGCCTCTTTAGAAAAAATCAAACTCGGCGTGACGTGCCGCATAGGCCAACAGACCGCCACGAAGGTGCTGCAAGCGGGTGAATCCCGCATCGCGCAAACGGCCCACTGCCCAGAGCGACTTCGCGCCAACGCGACAAGCGACGACATAGCGGGACGCGCTATCGAGCTCGTGCATCCGCGTTTCGAGCTGTGAGGCCGGCATGTGAATCGCGCCCTCAATCGTTCCAAGCACCGCTTCGTGCGGTTCCCGGACGTCCAAGAGGCGCGCCCCGCGCAACGCCGCATCGAGCTCATCGGCTTCGATCTCGGCGACCGGAGAATTTACGGCTGGCTCACGATAGCCATCCGAAACGAGTTCGCAGATCATCGCTTTTTCGCCGCAGAGCTCGCACCGCGGATCGCGCGCGAATCGCACCTCGCGCACGCGCGCCCCAAGAGCATCTACCAGCAGGAGCCGGCCGGTCAGCGGGTCCCCGATGCCAAGCAGCACCTTGAGCGCCTCGCTCGCCTGCCATGCGCCGACGATACCGGCGAGCGCACCGAGGACTCCACCTTCAGCGCAGGTCGGCCGGCTGTCCATCGGCGGCGCCTCCGGATAGAGGCAGCGATAACAGGGACCCTCCGGTGCCCGAAAGACGCTCACTTGACCGTCGAAACGGAAGATCGAACCGTAGACGTCGGGGCGCTTCTCCAAGAAACACGCATCGTTGATCAGATAACGCGATTCGAAACGATCGGTGCAGTCGAGGATGACGTCGTAAAGCCGAACGAGTTCGCGAGCGTTCGTCGCATCGAAACGAATCGGAAGCGCGTCGGCGTTAAGCAGCGGATTGAGCGCTTTGATCCGTTCCGCGGCTACCGAAGCTTTCTTTCGCCCCACATCGGCTTGGCTAAAGATGGTCTGACGCTGCAGATTCGTTTCGTCGACGCGGTCGTCGTCCACGACGCCGATGCGCCCGACCCCTGCGGCTGCAAGATATTGCAATGCCGGCGATCCGAGACCGCCCGCTCCGACGACGAGCGCCCGCGAGCTACGAAGCCGCTCTTGTCCGGGTAAGCCTACCTCGGGAATCAGAAGGTGGCGGCTGTATCGGCGAAGCTCGCGCGCATTCACGTTTGTGGTGAACCTGCGAGGTCGTGACGGCCGTTCAACCACTCCAACACGGTCGCGCGCGCATTTTCCGCGGCATAGGTGTGGTCGCTCTCGATCGTCGCGAACGATTTCGGCTCCGGCGCGCGATCGTAAAGTTCTTTAACGCTCCCGAGGCTGACCATCGCGTCGTGATTCGCCGCGACGTACAGTGCGGGGCGGCCCTGAAGCCGCGCGAGCAGCTCGCCATAGCGCCGGTCGACGCCGGCAACGAGCTCCGGCAAGGTGACGCCGACGACGTAGGACGAGCGGAAATCGGCGACCCCAACTCGGCGCAGCGTCTCGAGCGACGTCGGCCGTCCATATCCGGTCGCAATCGCGATCGTTCCCAAGACGCCCTGCTCGAGCGCGGCAGTAAAGATTGCGGTCATCCCTCCCATACTATGCCCCAGCGTGTAAGCTTGCGCGTCACCGCGGTCGCGCGCGAACCGCAGAACCGCCGTCATCGCGTCAATGCAATCGTCCACACTGCGAAGCTCTCCGCCGCTCGAGCCGAGTTTGTGTCCCGGAAAATCGAGATTGTAAACCCCGAAACCGTGGCTCGCTAAAAACGAGCAAAGAAAATCGAGATTCTGTTTGCTCGACGAATAGCCGTGCCCCGCGATCACGGAGACGCCGCGCGGACGGCGCGGTTGGTAGCACAGCACCGCGACCGGGTTGCGCTCGGCCGAGATGCGAAAGAGCTCGACATTAGCCATCGGGGTTCGTCGCTCGCCATCGCGCGCTGCCGTCAGCGTAACGCTCGCGCTTCCAAATCGCCGCGCGCGACTTGACCTCGTCGATGGCATACCGGCACGCCTCGAACGCGGTGCCGCGATGCCCTGCTGACGCGAGCACCGCAACGGATATCTCTCCCACCCGCACCTCGCCGACACGATGAACGATCGCCACGCGCACGTCTCCGAAACGTTCGCGGGCTTCGCTCGCGATGATCCCGAACTCGCGCAGCGCCATCGGCTCGAAAGCTTCGTATTCCAAAGCGCTAACCGGCTTGCCGTCGTCGTCGGAATCGCGCACGATGCCAAGAAACGTCACGACGCCGCCGTCACCGGCCCGAATCGCCGGCTCGAGCGCGCTCGGTTCGATCGGCTCGTGCACGATGCGAAACATCTCGATATCGTTATCCGCCGCCGACCGGAGGCAAAAGCGCAAGCTCGTCGCCGTCGGTCAGCATTTCGTCGAACGAGACGAGCCGGCCGTTTCGAGCGGCTCGGGTCGAGCGGCGCTCCTTAGCAAGCGGCGGGCACCGCTGGGCGAGCACGGCCCAGACGTCGGCGACGCGGGAATCTTCCGGGATCGCGAGGCTTAGCTCCGGCGCTTCGAGCAGCTCTCGCAATCGTGCAAACGCGAGCACGCGAATCTGCATGATGGCACACTCTTCGACGGGTCCTCCTTCGGTCCGTACCGAATTCGCTCTGCAGATTCTCAACATGATACGAGTGGCGACGCTTTTCATCGTCGCGGTCGCCGGGACCGTTCGGCTCGCGACCGCCGCCCAACCCTGCACGCAGGAAGCGCTGACCGTTGAAGGCGCGCCGGTGGAGGTCGGCTACTGCGTTAGTGGTGCGGTCCGATCGAACGGGTCCGACGAGCTTGTCGTGCCGGTTGCCGCCTCCTACTCCGGACCGCGCGGCGCTTTGCGCCTTTCGCTCCAACTTCACTTCATGGCCGGCGAGCGCGTCTCTCGGGTGATCCAAAGCCTCGACCTGACCAAGCTGGGCCTTACAGGTACGTTGCACTTGACGCTCGCTTACTCCAGCGGTCTGGTGCGGCTCGAAGGCGCCCTGCTAACACCTGGCGCGATCACCATAAAATGACCGCCGTGCAACCCAAGGGGCGCGCCCAGGGCTCTAAGGGGCGTATGCGGCGGCGCTACATTGCCTTCAGCAATTCCAAGATCCCCGACGGCTGTCGATAGAGGAGTCTGCCCCTCACCATGCCCTGTACGGCGACAATCCCGAACCTCACGGCTCGCGAGCAAGCGCACCACCTTTACGAAGCGATACCACCCGGTCTCTTTCGGGTCCAAGATGAAAACGAACGTATCGCCTGGCGCGTCAGCCCCGAGCCGTTTGCATTGTCTGCGGCTCAAGCCGATGAAATCGAAAGCCTCGGCGTCGAGCTCTTGCGCTTTTATCGCGCTCTCAACAATCTTTACAACCGCAGCGCGCGGGGAACCGCGCCGGCGTTCATTGCCGAATATCTCGATCGCGGAAAGCCCGAACAAGTCGTCAAACTCGCGCGCCAGAACCGATTCAAACAGGAGATCCCGGGCGTCATTCGCCCCGATCTGATTCTGACGAGCGACGGATTCGTCGCGACCGAACTCGACAGCATACCCGGAGGCATGGGCTTTGTCGGCGCGATGACCGAGGCGTACTGTGAGCTCGGCATCGAAAGCCTTGGAGGAGACGACGGTATTCCGATCGGCTTTTCGGAGATGCTGCGCAACGCGACCCGCACCGAGCATCCGACCGTCGCAATCGTGGTTTCGGACGAGTCGGCCGACTACCGCAATGAAATGGCCTGGCTCGCCGCGGCCGTGCGCCGTCTGAATCTCGCCGATGCGTGGCTGCGCCGCCCCGAGGAGATCACGTTCAGCGAAGAGGGCCTCTTCATCCGGCACGACGACGGGCGCGAATCGAGACTCGACGCAATCTACCGCAATTTCGAGCTCTTCGACCTCTTCAACGTTCCCAAACAGGAGCTGATGCTTTACGCCGCCCGGCATAACCGCGTTAAGATGACGCCGCCGCCGAAAGCGACGCTCGAAGAGAAGCTCGCGTTCGCGCTCTTTCACCATCACGCGCTTGCGTCGCTATGGCGCAGCGAGCTCGGCAACGAGACCTTCGAGCGTTTGCAGCGCCTCTTTCCGAAGACGTGGGTCATCGATCCGCGCCAAATGCCGCCGCAAGGGGTCATCGCGGGACTAGAAGCCGGCGGTGCGCCGATCTCGGACTTCCGGCAGCTCATCGCTCTGCCGAAGAGCGAGCGCGCGTATGTCGTCAAACCATCGGGTTTCTCAGAACTCGCGTGGGGCTCGCGAGGCGTCAAGATCGGCGACGATTTGACGCGCGAGGAATGGACGTCTACGGTCGAAACGGCGCTTGGTTCGTTCGATCGCACGCCCTGGATCTTGCAGCGCTTTCACAAAGGCAAATTGGTGCGTCAGACCTACTTCGATCGCGAGGCCGATGAGGTTCGCGAGTACGACGGACGCGTGCGGCTTTGCCCTTACTACTTCGTCACCGGCGAAGAGAGCGTGCGGCTCGGCGGCGTACTTGCAACGATCGCCCCGGCCGATAAGCGCCTAATTCACGGAATGACCGACGCCGTCATGACGTCGTCCGTCCGTGATTAGTTTTGATGCCTTAGTTCTCTGCCGGCACGCCGCTACCGACCATAACCTCGCGATGCGGTTTCTCTCGACGACGGACGTGCCGTTAGGCGAGCGCGGTCGAGCGCAGAGCGAGCGGCTACGCGAAGCGTTCGCATCGTTTGCCTTCGAGCGCTGCGTCGTCAGCCCGATGCGGCGTTGCCTGGAGACGCGAGAGATCGCGGTGCCGAAGCTTCCGTTCGAGATCGAGCCTGCCTTGCGCGAGGTAGATTTCGGAGAGTGGGAAGGCCATACGCTGGAGTGGGTCGAGGAGCGCGCCCCGGAACTACTCGCGGCGCGACGACAGAATCCAGTTGGCTTTCGGCCTCCCGGCGGCGAAAGCATCGAAGATGCGTCGGCTCGGCTTCGCCGGCTCGCCGAGACGCTGCGATCTCAACGCGCGACGCTTTTGATCGGGCATCGCATCAGCCTCGGTATCCTAGAGCGTTTGCTGCGCGATCTGCCGCTGGACGCAAAAGACGTCGCCGGACTCGACCCGGCTCAGTTCAGGATCGTTCGCGCGTAAGAATCGCGTTCTGGGACGGGACCGTAATCTCGTCGGGAACGAGCGTGCTCGGATCGTACCAAATCGTGACCGCAACGGGACGGTCGATCGCGAGCACGACATCTTGCGCCGCGACTCCCGCCGGACGCACTGTCGACGGCGTCGGATTGGCCGAGAGTGACTCGGCCTGGGCGGTCGCCGGCGTGATCCAGGTCACGCTCGAGTCCTTCCAGGCTTCCAACTGTGCAGGCAATGCGAAAAGGCCGGCCAACAATCCAGGTTCAATCACGACGAAGTGCCGCGTGTTCGGGACGAGCGAAAACTGTCTCGGCTCACTCGACAGCGCTCCGATGACCGTCGCCGAACTCGACGTCGCGACGACGCTCACGGTCGGACTCTGGTTCGGGGTGTGGTAGGCTCCGTTGTATTTCGTCGGCGCGAAGTCGGGACCCAAGACGAGTTGAGCCGTCGCCGCGAGCGGCATGCCGAAGATCGAGGCCGACGACGTCTCGTCGATCTGCGTCTGGTCCGGGTCGTGCGTTACGCTGACCGACCACGATCCGACCCTCTGGCCTGCCATCGAACCGGTATACCGATAGGTGGCCTGCGCAGGGAACGGCGTGCCGGTCAGTGCCGCAATTAATATTGTCGCGATCATCGCGGCTATACTTTGGCTTCCGAGCGGCTCTTCTCTGCCAGCGCAGCCAAAATAAGGTCGATCTCTTCTGCGGTGTTATATCCATGTGGCGAGAGACGAAGGCCGCCGGCACGATAGGTCGTCACGATTCCTTCATCCTCCAGGGCTCGGCCGAGCGCGATGCTCTCCAGCCCCGGCAACGCAAACGTAACGATCGCCGAAGAGATGACCTCGCCGCGTAAGCTAAAGACTTCCGCTCCCAGCCGGTGCAAACCGTCGCAGAGCCGGTCGGTCAGCTCGAGGACGTGCCGCGCGATCGCTACTTGCCCGCAACGTTCGAAGAGATCGATCGCGCAGACGAGCGAGAGCGTTCCGATCAGGTTGGGTGTGCCGGATTCGAAGCGCATTGCGTCGCGCGAGAACGGCTGCCCGTAGTTATGGAAGTCCCACATGTCCCGCATGGAGCGCCAGCCCGGCATCGCTAGCTGCAGTCGTTCGTCAAAACGGGGCCCGAGATAGAGAATCGCAGCTCCGTGCAGGCCGAGCATCCATTTCGCGCCGCCCGAAAAAAGCGCGTCGGCATCGATCTCTCCGACGTTGACCGGGAAAACGCCGAGCCCTTGCATCGCATCAACGCAGAAGAGTGCCCCTGTCTCGTGCGCGACCTCGGCGAGTCCGCTCAAGTCGTGGCGATAACCGTCGGCGTACGAGACCCAGGAAACCGCGACCAGGCGCGTGCGCGGCGAAATCTCGCGGCGAAGGACGTCCGGAGTCAACCGCTCGCGCGAGGTCTGAAGCAGGCGCACGTTGACGCCGTGGCGTCGCAGCGCGATCCAGGGAACGGCATTCGCCGGAAACTCGTTGTCGCAGAGCAAGACTTCGTCAGCAGATCCCCACTCGAGCCCGGCGGCGATGACGTTGGCGGCCGCACTCGTATTCGGAACGATCGCGATTCGCGACCCCTCCGTTCCGATGAAACGCCCGATCCGTTCGCGATATTCCGGCATCCGGAGATCGTACGGAAAGGTTCCGAGGACGCCGGCCTGGGCGTGGTCCCGCACGAACGTTTCGACGGCGTCCACCGACGAGCGCGGCAGCACGCCTGCCGCAGCATGGTCGAAATAAACGTATCTTTCGGTGACGGCGAAATCGGTCCGCGGGAGCGGCGTGTTCACTCGGCGCCGATCATGTCCTTCGTATGCCAGGCGATATTGCCGGCCCGGTCGCCGACGCGCTCGAGCGACGCCAACACGAAGAGATAACGCGTGCCGGGGCGGACGATCTCGGGATCGGCTCGCATCTCTTCCTGAAGCAATTTGATGCTGCGCTTATATAGCTTGTCGACCTCGTCGTCGCGGTCGATCACGTCGCTCGCAAGGCGCGCGTCGCGCTCGGTGTAAGCGCGCATCGCGTCGAGCAGCATCGCATGCGCGACGCTCGCAATGCGGTCGATTTCTACTTTTTGCGGACGCATCGGCAGGTCCGAAAGCTTGATCGCATTCTTCGAAATATCCACGGCGTAGTCGCCGACGCGTTCGAGGTCGGTAGCGATCTCGAGCATCGCGGCGATCTCTCGCAGTTCACCAGCAACCGGTTGCTGCCGCCAAATCAGCTCGATGCAGTGCGCCTCGACGCGCCGGCGCAGGTCGTCCACTACGTCGTCACCGGCCACCACCCGCGCGCCTGCCGAAGCGTCGCGATTGTCGAGTGCATCGACCGCAACGCGGATCGCATCGCCCACGAGCGCTCCAAGCCGCACGACGTCGAGCCGCGTCGCCTCCAAAGCCTCGTGATACGCCGTCCTAACCGCCACCGCAACCTCCCTAGTGAAATTTCGTCCTCAGTATAGGTCAAAGGGCCATTCCGTGCAACGCAACGAAGGAACCTGCGGGCTTTATCTAATCATAAGGTTTTCTTATATGACATTTGAAGATATTCTCGTCTCAATCGAAGCGCCGATCGGGGTCATAACCTTTAACCGGCCCGGCGTGCTCAACGCGCTACGCACGAATCTCTTGAAGGAAGTCTCGTCGGCGCTCGCCGCGCTCGAACGCGACGACGGCGTACGCTCGGTCATCGTGACCGGCGCCGGCGAAAAAGCTTTTGCCGCAGGTGCCGACATCTCCGAGCTCAACGCGCTCGCTTCAGCCGGCCACGGCGCAGCTCAAGCGCGCAGCGGTCAGGCCCTCACCCGGCAGATCGAGCGCATGAGCAAGCCCGTTATCATGGCGATCAACGGCTTTGCGCTCGGCGGCGGGTGCGAGATTGCGATGGCCGGCGACGTAATCGTCGCCAGCGAGAACGCGAAGTTCGGACAGCCCGAGGTCAACCTCGGATTGATTCCCGGCTATGGCGGCACTGCGCGGACGACGCGGCGCGTCGGCAAAGGCATGGCTTCGTATCTGTGTTTGACGGGCGAGATCATCGACGCTCAAGAGGCGCTGCGTATCGGTCTGGTGCAAAAGGTCGTACCGGCAGCCGAACTCATGAACGAGGCGAAACGTCTCGCGACGACGATCGCCTCAAAGGCACCGCTCGCGATCGCCGCGTGCAAACGGGTCATCAACAATGCCGCGCATCTGTCGATCGACGACGCGCTCGAGCTCGAGGCCCTCGAGTTCGGAACGCTCGTGGACACCGAGGACATCAAAGAAGGCACCCGCGCGTTTCTCGAAAAGCGCAAACCCACGTGGAGAGGTAAATAGCGGCCGCGATTTACGCCCGCGTCCAACGCTCGATGAGCTCCGCGAGCTTGGGAAACTCGCGCAGCAGCGCCGCGCGTGATCAGACTTCGAAATCCCCAAACTCGAAACCGGGCGCGACGTCGCAGCCGACAAGCGTGTAACCACTCCGGTCGAGGAGATGCGCCGCACCATACGCCGGGCGGAATCGCGGCATGCCAGCGCTTCCCGTCGCCGATGATAAGCTCTTGGTGCCGGCCACCCGCGTCAATAGTGTCGATTGCGACGCTGCCGCCCGCATAGTGGTGCCAGATTTCGTCCGACCTCAATCGATGAAACGCCGAAAACTCGTCGCCCGACAGTAAGTAAGGAGTGCGTCTCGTCTTTGCGGGCTCTGCCTGCACGATGGACTAGGCGATGCATCGCGCTGGGCCGGATTATCCAACTTGAATCTACGCAGTAAGTGATTTCAAATGCGGAAAAGGCACTCGAGCGCGAGTTGATGAATCTGATTCGCCCTCGCGCTTTTGGAGCCGCCTAAGCAAGTAAAACGATCGTGTCTACTCAAGAAGGAGTAACGTTTGAATACGACTGGTTTGGTGAAATACGCCGGTGCTTTGGCTGCGATCGCGCTATGCTCCGCGTGCGACGGCGCCTTTCGAGAGGCCCAGGATGACATGGCGGTCGGGCCGTCAACCGCTGCGCTCAGTACCACATACGTCGGTCGGGCGCTCTCAGTGAATGGAAGGCTGGTAACGGCAGCGCGCCCGCCTCTGAGCCCGCTGCCCCGTTACGCGACGATCGTTCCTGACCGGCCTCGGAACTCGAAGAAGTTTGAGTACATCTTCAACGACTACGATACCTGGGCCAGCATTTTGGACTATCCGAAAAGCGATCGGCAGATAGGCGAGATCCCCGGCGACGGTGGCCAAGGGTGCACGAACGTCCTCTACGGCTACGGAAAGAAGATCTTCTGGAACGTTGCGGGCGATACCGAAATCACCGAGTACACGGTCCCCAAAACGCGAATCAAGAGGCTCTCCGTTTCCGTTGGGATGCCATCCAGCTGCGCCATGAATACCAGCGGGGACCTTGCGGTTGGGATCTTGTCGGCAGGGTCGGGTGCCGGCGACGTCGTGATCTTCAAGAACGCGGGCGGCCCGGGCACCGTTATGACCACGCCGTTGATCGGAGAGTACTTCGATGGCTACGACAACCAGGGGAATCTCTTCGCTGACGGTTATAACAGCGCTGATAACTTCGAACTCGTCGAGCTCCCCAAGGGCAGCAGTACTTTCCGACCGATCACAATCAGCAATACCGTAAAGTTCCCTGGCTCCGTGCAGTGGGACGGCAAGTACCTCACCGTCGTCGATCAGTTAGCAAAGCCGAACTCGATCTATCAGTACACGATCAGCGGAACGAACGCGACCTTGCAGGGCACTGTGCAGCTCAATGGTGCCGGCGACTGCGCACAGACCTGGATCGTTAAGGGCGCGGTCTATTGCGCGGATGCGACCAACGACGACGGCGAGGTTTTCAAGTACCCGGCCGGCGGTTCGGCGATTGCGGTCTTTACGGGCAGTTTCAACTTCCCGCTCGGCGTGACGGTAACAAAGAAATAAATGCGCTAACCGTCATCCGGTTGGCGGTAATCGTTGGGTTGCGCCCGGAAGAACTCTTGACCCTCCGGCGCTTTGATCGGCACGAACTTTCGAGGTTTCTGCGAGAAGTCGAAACAGTCGGCTGCGGGCGACATCGCGCGCTTGTCGGCCGCGGTAAGCTGATCGAGCCCAAAGAGATCCTCCGCGAAGCGCAGGACGCTCGCGGTTTCGTACTGGACGTGCGAAACGTAGTCCTCTTTCGCGTACGGTGAGATGACGAGGAGCGGCACGCGGAATCCTAGGCTATCGAAGTCACGATAGGGCGGCGGCACGTGGTCATACATCCCGCCCCAGTCGTCCCATTGGACGAAAACCGCGGTCGTGTTCCAAAACCTGCTCTTCCCGATCGCATCAACGAGGGAGGCAACCCAGGATGGGCCGTAGCCCTCGCCGCAGGTGCTGTGATCGGAGTCTTCGCAGAGCGGAGTGATCCAGGTGAAAGCCGCCAGTTTCCCCTTTGCGACGTCCTTGAGGAATTTTTTCTGCGGCGTGATGATGTTAGCCCAATCGGGCCCGTCGATAATGTGCTTGACGGCCTGGTAACCCGACCACAGGCCGCCCTCCGTCGGCGACCCGTATTGGCTGGTGTAAAAGCGCCACGATAGGCCGGCTTTGTCGAGCTCGTCGCCGAGCGTCGTGTAATCAAAGCAGGGCCGCTGCGTCTTACTCGTGATCGTTCTAGAGTGGGTGATCATTTTCACTTGGTCGGTCCGGCCGCCTTCGCATCCCCACGGTCCGAACGGTACGTCCACGCTCGAATCGGCTTGCGCCGCGATGATATATTGATGCGCGACGAAGCTTTCGTCGATTTGCGATGCGAACGTTCTATCCGAAATTACCCACTCGTGCGCCATGTCGAATAACGGCTTCGTCTCCTCGTGCGGAACGTAAACGTACATCGGATGCTTCACGCCCTGAACCGCGCCGTAGACAGCCTCTTTGTCGAAGTCGTCCATGCGGCACCTCGTCCCCGGCAGCTGCCCGGTTCCGTCACAGTCGTCGAACATTGCCGTTGCCGAATGATCGAGGTCGTACCGAACCGTCAGGCTCACGGGCAGGAGCTTGATCATCTTTCCCGTTGAGCTCTTCCCGCGCGAAACAGTGTCGGCGCCTGGGTAGCCCTCGAACATGTCGTCAAAGCTGCGGTTCTCTTGAACGATGTACACCACGTGCTCGATCTTCCCGGCACCGGTCACGGCAGGTTCAGAAAACGCACGGGCTCCCAGAGACGGAGATATCCCGTAGGAATTCGACCCGCATGCAGCGAGCGTGCCCGCGAGTACAAGAGAAAGCCATCCACGGATCACGGCGCAGAAAGGTTAGACGTCCTCCGGTGGCTACCTTCGCTACGAGCGGCCAACAGACTCAGTGCTCAGCAGCCAAGTACCGCCAACATTCACGATATAGACCCCGCACGGAAGTCCGCGTCTAGGGTGTCAACGCGAAGACCGTCCCGCATCCTGCGCCGTGGTAGCATGGCCCGGCGCCGCCGCGTGAAGTCGTGCCGTACAACGTGCCATTGACGTAGAGCAGTCCTGCCACGGGAGTCTGCCCGTCGCTGCCGATACCGAATCTGTGAAGCACATGCTCTCCGGAACCGTTCAGCTGAAGGCTGAAAATGGTACCGCAACCGGAATTGCCCAAGGGCGAGGTGCACGCGGAGGAGGCGCGCCCGCCCCACTGTGTCGTTCCGTAGAGCGTACCGTGGACGTCGACGAGGCCCGCAGCTGGGTTTGCGCCATCGGTGCCTCCTTTGAAGCTGTATAGCACCTTTTCTGCACCGGTTGTATCGATGCTGAACACGGTTCCATCACGGTGTGCTCCGCCGCCGAAGGTCGTACCATAGAGTATTCCCCTTACATTGATCAATGGAGCCTCCGGAGATACACCATCGGAGCGGTGGCCGAAGCTGTGCAGCACGTGTTCTGTTCCCGCCAGACTGAGACTGAATATGGTGCCGTCTCCCGGACAATACGGACAGCGGGTGCCGTACACTCCACCTATATAGGTCGTGCCGTAGAGCGTGCCGTTTACGTCGATCACGCCCGTTGACGGAAAATAGCCGTCGCCGGGATAGCTTGCAAAGCTGTATAGCATGTGTACTCTGCCGCGCGTACCCACGCTAAAGGCCGTTCCGGTGTAACGATGCCGGCCGCCCCAGTCGGACGTGCTGTAGAGCGTGCCGTTCACGTCGATCAAGCTCGCCGCAGGGAAGGAAGGTGAAGTCGGGTGCTCTCCAAAGTCGTGCAAAACGCGTTCCGTGCCGCTCGTGGTAACGCTAAATAACGTCCCCCCGCCAGTTGTAGGGTTGCCACCGTCGGCCGTCGTTCCGTAGAGCGTCCCGTTCACGTCGAGCAAAGCAGCTGCCGGATAGACGCCATCGCTGCCCGAGAGCGGTCCAAAGCTGTGCAACACGTTCTCCTCGCCGTCGGCAGTGATGCTGAACACAACCCCATCACCGTTGGCGCCCCCAATGCTCGTTGTCCCATACAAGGTGCCGTTTACGTCGCTCAAGCTCGCGAGCGGCGCTTCGCCATCCTGGCCATTGAAGCTGTGTAAAACCTTGTAATGTCTGCCGTCTCCGGTGGCGTAGCTTTGCGACATCGCACCCGCCACGCCGATCGGCGGTTGCGGTCCACCGCACGCTGCGAGCAACGCCGAAGCTGCGCTCACGACCAGCGCGAAGCCGAATCCTCGAATCTTCATCGCTTTGCCTCCGCGCTGCGCGAACGGGCAGCGCTCAGCGATCTTCGGCGCCGCTCGACTCCACTCCCAGCTACAAAGCTGCTACTCTATCGCAGAACTGCAGATTTGCGAAGATCCCAGAACCCAGCGGAGCGCGCGCTTAGGCGTCAGAGGTGCGTTTGTGCGTTGGTTAGTGCGAGGGCTATGGCGGGGTTGAGGCCCTCCCATTTCGCGCGGATGTCGCCCTTTGAGTCGATCACAACCATCGTGGGGAAACCTTGGACACCGAAGAGCGCCGGCGCGCTGTTTTGCGGATCGAGGGCGACGTCACCGAGTGAGTATCGGCGAGCAAACTCGGCTGCGACCGAACGCCCTTCGCCGACGTCAACCGGCACGATCGTCGCATCGGGATGCTTGCGCTTCCACGCCTCTACTAGCGGCAGCTCGATTCTGCACGGCTCGCACCAGCTGGCGTAAAACTCTAGAAAGACGGTACGGCCGCGCTGTTCGGCAACCTTAAACGGTGCGCCGTCGAGGCGCGCGTAGACCGCGTGCGGCGCCGGATGAATCCCCGGAGCGCTCAACAGGCGTGGGGCGACGAGAATCTTCCAAATGGCAAAAGCGATCACCAGAGCGGCGAGCGCGTCCCATACCTTATTCCACACTGAAGAGCGCGGCGATGCCTTGACCTCCTCCGATGCAGGCCGAAGCGATGCCGTAGCCGCCCCCGCGTTCGCGCAGCTCGTGGAGCGTCGTAATCGCAAGTCGGGCGCCCGATGCGCCGAGCGGATGTCCCAGCGCGATGGCGCCGCCGTGCGGATTCAGCTTCGCTCCATCGTTGCCGAGTTCGCGCAAACATGCGATCACTTGTGGCGCGAAGGCTTCGTTGATTTCCATAACGGCTAGATCGTCCATTCCGATCCCGCCGCGCTCCAACGCGCCGGGTATCGAGAATGCGGGGCCGATTCCCATGATTGCCGGATCGACGCCGACCACGCTGCCGGAGACGATGCGTCCCAACCATGGCAGCCCGTCGGCTTTCGCCTGCTTCATCGTCGTCAACACCACCGCCGCAGCGCCGTCGGTGATCCCGCTCGCGTTTCCGGGCGTGACGACGCCGTCTTTGACGAAACGAGCCGCCAACTTTCCGAGTCTCTCCATCGTCAATCCCTGACGCGGACCTTCGTCCTTATCAATGCGCACGCTCGTGCCTTTCGGGCCGGGGACGTCGACCGCTACGATCTCTTCGGCAAAATAGCCGTTCCCTTGCGCCGCGAGAGCACGTTCTTGGCTAGCGAGCGCAAATGCGTCGCTCTCTTCGCGCGACACAGCGTACTTCTTCGCGAGATTCTCGGCGGTGATCGCCATCGGCGTGTCTCCATACGAATCGACGAGCGCGGTCCACAGTGAATCCTCGAACGCGACGTTTTCGCCTAGGCGGAACCCTTTGCGCGCGCCGCGCACGACGTGCGGTGCCTGGCTCATGTTCTCGGTGCCCCCGGCCAGCGCGTAGGTCGCGCTCCCGAGCGCCAGCGACTGTGCCGCCGAGAGTATTGCTTGGAGACCCGAGCCGCAGAGGCGATTGACGTTGAGCGCGGGCACGCTGATGGGCAACCCAGTGCGCAATCCGACGTGGCGCGCCAGATAGATGGCATCGGCGCTCGTCTGGATGACGTTTCCGAAGACGATCTCGTCAATCAACTCGCGCGGCACGCCGCTGCGTGCGATTGCGGCCTCGGCCGCAGCCACGGCGAGGTCGGTCGCGGTAAGTTCGGATAAAACGCCGCCAAGGTTGCCGAACGGGGTACGGGCGCCGGCGAGGACGACGATGTCTGACTCCTGGAATGAAGTATTCATAGCGCGCCAGGTATTCTCGCACTCGCTCGCGCGTCCCGGCAGGCGCAGTCCTGCGTCGTCACTAAGACCGACCGCGTATGCCGATAAATCGACCCGCGGCCGCAGCGCTCGACGCCCGGTCGCTTCTGCCCGCGACAAAGACCGAGCAGATCATCGAAGCGTTCGACAAGCTGCAGATCGGCAGCGCGCTGGAGATCAACGACGAGACCGACCCGCGCGCCCTGCGCAATGAAATGGCGCAGCTTCGCCCCGGTCGCTTCTCCTGGGACGCACGCAACCTCGGGGGAAACCGTTGGACGGTTCGGCTCGAACGGATCGACGAAAATGCTGAAGGTGAGGCCTTCCTCGCTCATGTTGCGGCGTTTACGTCGGCGAAGGCCGGCACGCTAAAGGAGCTCGCCGCTCAGATGGGCGAACGCGCGTACCGCGCCGGCGACACGATTTTCGACGAAGGCGAAGCCTGGCCATATCTCGGTATCGTGAAGAGCGGAAAGATTATCTACACGCTGCTCTCGCCCGACGGCAAGACCCACACGATTGGCGAGCGGCTCACGCACGACACGCTCAACGAAAGCGGCACGTTCGACACCGGCGGCGCAACGACGCGCGCTGAAGCGTTGACCGACGCAACGATCGTAACGTTGCCGAGCGAAGCGGTGATCCACGCGGCCCGCGGCGACTCCGAACTCGCGCTGGGGTTCCTGATAGCCGCATCGCAAGCACGACGTCGCTCGATCGACACGATCGCCGACCTCGCCTTCGCCCACGTCCTACAACGTGTCGCAAAGTTTCTGCTCGGCTACGCGCGGGCGTCGGTCGGAATGGCGCGCGGTCTTCCCGGGGTCGAGAATCTTTCGCAGGCTCAGATCGCGGCAGCGGCAGGCACGGTCCGCGACATGGCCGCACGCGCGCTCCTGCGTCTAAAGAATGAGGGGGCGCTCGAGCTCGACCGCGGCCGCGTGCGGGCCATCGATCGCGCGCGCCTAGAGGCGTTTGCGCATAACGTTCAAGCTCCGCCGGTCTGAACCCGGCGCAGCGTCGCGCCGAAAACCTACCTTAGGTAGAGGTCCGAGGTCGCGTTCGGATCAACCAGGGCCGGATGAACGCGAGGTCCACTACACATGATGGCGTCGTGCCCGATCTCGATCTTCATCCGTGAGACCTCGCCGCCGATCACGTCGTCAACTGCGCAGCCCTGAACTTTGTCCGGGAACCGCGCCATAATGATGTAGCGGCCCGGCTCCAACGTCACGTCGCTAAAGAAGCCGCGGCTATTCGTCTGCATCGTCATGATTCGGTTCGCGCCGTTCTCGAGGTAGGGAGCGCGATAATAATAGAGTGTCGCATGCGCAAGCGCCTGCCCCGTTTTCACGTCCACGACCGTGCCCGAGATACCCCCAGGCTGATCCGCGAGTGCCGCGCCGATGAGAGAGCCGGCGAGCGCGAGGCCGATTGCCAAATGTTTCATGCCCCGCCTTATTCCCCGAGGTGGTGAATCCTAGACGGATTCTAGCGCAGCCGTTTCCTCCGCCGCAGCTTGCAAGTCGAATGCCTCACGCTTGCTTTTCGCCGCTGCGTCGGCGAGCGGTTGATCGGCGACCTTACGCGGCTGCTCCAGGAAATCGCGTCCTTTACGAACGGCGCCGATCGCTCCAGCCAAACGGTTCTCCAGCTCGGCGAGCACCTCGCCGGCGTAACGGTCGGCTCCCTTGCGAATTTCGCTTGCCCGCTCCTCGGCCTCGCGCAGCACCACGTCGGCCGTAGTGCGCGCGCGCTGCACGATCTCGTTCTCCTCGACCAGCTCCTCGTGTTTGCTCGCGGCCTCATCAACGATCGCCTGCGCCTTCTCCTGCGCGGCGCGCATCATCCGCTCGTGATCCTTAGCGATGACCTTCGCCCGCCCGACCTCTTCGGGCAGCGAGGCGCGAATTTTCTCGAGCAGCTCCAGCAAACGTTCCTCCGAGAGAATGCGATAGCCGGCGGGCAGCCACGTTCCCTCGTGAACGTAGGCTTCGAGCTTATCCAGGACGCGATAGACCGACATTGCTACCTCCGTTGCAGGGTTGTGCGCTTCTCCGACATCACGCGGAGCACCGGTTCAGGGACGAGCGCGGCGACGTCGCCGCCAAGAAAGAAAACCTCTTTGACGAGGCTGGAGCTGACGAACGAGTACTTCTGGTCAGACATCAAAAAGAGCGTATCCACATCCGAAAGCGAGCGGTTCATCAGAGCCGCCGACATTTCGCTTTCGAAATCGGAGACAACGCGCAAGCCTTTGACGATAACGTCGGCGCGCGCGGCGCGCACGTAATCGGCGAGCAATCCGCGAAAATGCTCGACTCGAACGTTCGTCAACCCTGCGACGCTGGCCTTGAGCATCTCTTCGCGCTCCTCGAGCGAAAACATCGGCGCGCGTTTCTGCGGATTGACGACGATCGCGACGAGCAGTTCGCCAAAGCACCTAGCTGCGCGCTCGATGACGTCGCGATGCCCGTTGGTCGGCGGGTCGAAGGATCCGGGGTAAACCGCGCGCGTCACGCGCATCAGCTTACCGTTCGTCAAGATTCCGGCGCCAAGAAGGCGAGAGCGACATCGCCGTAGACTTCTTCGCGAACCGAGCGATACCCGGGTATCTCCGGCAAGATTCGCTTGGCCGCATGCTCGTAGACGACCACCGCGTCGGGCGCCAGCAGACCGCGTTCGCGCATCAGCCGAAAGAGCTGCAGCGGAACGGGCTCGGCGTACGGCGGGTCGAGGTAGACGATGTCGAACGGCCCTTCCAAGCGATAGAGTGCGCGCTCCGCCGGTGCCTGAAAGACCGTTACGACCTTGTTGACGCCGAGATTCTTTGCCGCTTCCTCGATCGCGTGGGCAACGTCGCGTTGTGCTTCGACGGAAACCACCCGCGCGGCGCCGCGTGACGCCGCCTCAAAGCCGACCGCGCCGGTGCCTGCGAAGAGATCGAGCACGCGAGCGCCCTCGAGTCGCTGCGTCAAGATCGAAAAGAGTGACTCTTTGACCCGGCCCGGTGTCGGGCGGACGTGCGTCCCCTTCGGCGAGCGAAGTTTTCGGCTTCCGAGCGAGCCGCCGGTAATTCGTGGGGGCATCGCGCCTCAGAACTCCTGCGGCGCGAGCGGCGTTAACGCCGGGCGCAGCCAGCTGTCGTCGCCGAGCCACTCGTAACGAACGGTGGAGTACGGGACCGAACCGTACGAAAGAAGCCGGTCGTGGAAGGCTCGCTGCGTAAAACCGGCGCCCTCGCGATCTGCGACCAACCCAATCAGCGTTTCGATCTGAATCTTGCCGATCAGATAGTCGATCGCTTGGCCCGGCCCCATCGCAAACCGGGTGCCTTCGCCGTAAGCTGTAACGTAGTCTATCCCGGCGTTCTTCTGGAAGTACGCGATCGCTTGCGGCAGCGTCATCGTCCCCGTCGCCAAGCCGACGTCTACGCCCACGCGCGTCGCGCGGTGACGCATCAGATGGATCACCTGTTTGCGCGCGCCCGGATCGTCTGCGTAGAGTCCTTCCCGCATCAGCATCTCTTCCCCGTAGAACGCCCAGCCCTCGGAAAAGACGCTGTCCTGATGAACGTGACGCACGAAATCAGGATTGTGATATGCATAGGTGAACTGCATGAAATGGCCCGGAATGCCTTCGTGACCGAGCAGCGGAAGCACCGACTGGCGCGCCTGCTGCACGAAGAAGCTCTGATTGCTCGCGCTAAAATCGGGCACGAAATAAAACCCCTGCGGGTCGCTTCCCAGCATTGACGGCGGATTCATGAAACCGCCCGGATACGTCGCTGCAAGCGCTTTGGGCACCTCGACGATGTGAAAGGGTCCGATGTACGACGGGATCGTGACGATTTGATGCGAGTTGAGAAACGCGATGAGCTTCGTGAGACTCTGCTCGTAGTACGACAGGAACTCGGCCTTCGTTGCAAAGGTTGGAGCCGGGGAGGGCGACGGAAGTTGCGCGTCGCGGCCGGCCTCCCACATCTCCAATGCTCGATCGCGCGCCAGTTCGGTCCTACCGATCGCCGCAACCTGCGAAGAGTCGTAGGGCAACATCAGGATGCGTCGGAGAAACCAATCGTACTCCCGGCGTCCGACGGCAAAGCCGCCGGCGTGAAAGCTGGACATATGCCCGTCGAGCCAGGCCCGATACCCGTGCAGCGCCGTCAGAGCTACCGACTGGGCTTGCGTTAAGGCTCGCTGGGTCTGCGGCGACGTGTCCCTCGCGGCTTCGGTCAGGGTCGTCGTATAAAGCGAATCGCCGTCGCGGATGTCCTCCGATGCGATCTGCGCAAACTCACGTACCGTCTGCGTAAGATTCGCTCGCCCCTGGTCGAGGACGTGCGGGCAGGCGCGTAAACGGGCGATTGCGTCGCGCACCCGTATTTCATCGCTCGCGTACTGCCGCTTTACAATCGAAAAGATGCCGTTGCTGCACTCGCCTTCGTAAACGCTCGGATTGCGTTGTAAAGAGCGTAGAACCGTTCGAGCCCACCAATCGCCTTCGAGATCGGCGCGGACCAAAAGGTAATCCACGCGATCGTGCGCGCTCGCTCCGGCGGGCGGCAGCAGCGCCGCAAGCTGGTTGCGATAGGCTCGCAACCGCACCATCTGCGCGGCTTGAGCGGCGGCCGAGAAGTCCGCGAGCTTGGTGTCGTAGGTGTGTATCCCGGCATCGGTCGCGTTGGTCGGGTTCTGCTCGAACGACCACATCGTGTAGCTGCGATCGAGATCGCTGAGCTTTTGGTCGTAACTCGACGGCGCCGACGCCCCGGTACCGAGCAGCGTGCAAACCGCGATCACGACGAAGAGCCGCCTCACGTCGCGCGCACCGGCTCGGGCGAGAGCTCTAGCAACTCTTGGAATTCGCGGATGGTGCGCTCGGGCGGACGCAGCGCTGGAGGGTACTCTTTTCGCTCCCAATCGATCCACACCGCCGGCATCCCAAGCGCTTGCGCGCCCGCCACGTCACATCGCGGGTCGTCGCCCACGTACCAAGTCTGTCGAGCATCAGTCCCCATGGTACGCAAAAGTTTTTCGAAGGCCTGCGGCGCGGGCTTTTGCCAGCCGATCTCGCTGCTGACCAAGATCGGTCCCGCAAAGCCGGCCTGCTCGGCCTTACGGGTCTGCAGCGGATCCCAGCCGTTACTTAAAATCGCGACCGCGATTCCGCGTGCGCGCAGCGCTTCCAATGTAGGCTTGACGCCGGGAAGCGGCACGACGAACTCGGGAACCATCTCGACGGCAGTCCTTCGAAACCATTCGACATGCCGGCCCGCGGGTGCGAGACCTCGCTGCGTTACGAAGCGGCGAACCGCGTCGTCGATCGAAAACTCTCCGGCGCGCTGGCGAGCCAGCAAGTCGTCAATGCTGTCAATCTCGTCGGCGAGCGTCCCCACCGGCCGGCCGCCTTCGTTTAAAAGCACGTCGAGCAGGCGCAACAGCGCAACTCGCTCGAGCCGATTGTCGATCGCTAGCGTATGGTCGAGGTCGAACCCGATCGCGCAGACCGTATCCACCCTCCGCGCGTTCGACGCAGCGGGGCGCGGGCCTACGGCGGAGCCGGACCCGTAACGACGCGAACGAACGAGTTCGGGCGCACGTACTTCGCCAATGCCGCTTGAACGCTCGCCCCCGTCGCCCCGAGTTGCGCCTGCGCGTCGAGGATATTCTGATTCAATGGAAGTCCCAGCGTCGCATACCCGAGCAGCTGAGCGGTAACGCCGTCGTAACTCGCGGCACGAATCGGTACCTCGCCCATCAGCAACGCTTTCGAGCGCAGTAGACGGTCGGGCTCAATCGGCTCGCGCTGCAGTCGCGTCAAGATCGCCTGCACCTGCGTCTGTGCCGGTACGATATTCTGCGGATCGCACGCGAACGTCACGCGGAAGGTCGCGCGCATCTTCCCCGCCGAGAGGCGGCTGCCCACGGAGTATGCGTATCCATGGATCTCGCGCAGGTCGTGGTAGAGCAGCGACGAGTAGAAGCCGCCGGTGAGCACCGCGTTGGCCAACTGCAACTGCGGCCAATCGGGATCGGAGCGCACCAACGGCAGGGTCTGAACCAGCCGCACCGACGATTGCACCCGCCCCGTCGCCGGCACGTTTACCTGCGCCGGCGCGTTTGCAGGCACCGGCGGCGGTTCGACGTTGGGCTTGGGTCCCGACGCCGTCCAAGCGCCGAAGTAGCGCTCGAAGATCGCTTTGGCTTGCTCGGGCGTCGTATCGCCGATCACCACGATCGTCGTGAGATCGGGACGGTAAGCTGCGGCAAACCACGCCTTTGCCCCGTCGAGAGTCAACGCACCAACGCTCTTCGGGGTCGCGAAGCGTTGCGCCGGATCGCCCACCGGGAAGAGCGCCTTGTTGAGAGCGACCTCGGCGAGGTGATCGGGCGTCATCGCCTCACCCATCAGGCCGCCCACGTATTGCTGCTGCACGATGGAAAAGTCGGCGGCATTAAACGCCGGGTGCAGCTGCTGGTCGGCCAAGAGCTGCACGCCACGCTCGAAGTGCGAGGAGAGAACGCTCAAACCAAAATCGGTTCCGGGGTTCGTCGTCGCCGCGATCTTGTCGAGCTCGACTTGAAAGGCGACTCGGTCGTACGTCGTCGTTCCGTACGGCATAAGCCCCTCCGTCACCGCGGCGACGCCCTCTTGATTCGGCGGCTGCTGTACCTGCGGATCGTTTTGAATTTGGCCTTCCACGACGACGGTGCGCGAAATGTGCTCGGGCTGTACGATCAGACGAATGCCGTTGGAGAGCGTCATATCCGTCGGCGCGAGCGTCTGCTCGGGCACTTGCAGATGCGCGAGCACTTGCTGCGCCCAGTCCGGCAGCGGCTCGTGGGACGTCGGCGGAATTTCGTTGTTCTCTTTTGCCATAGCGCCACCCGGACTGGCGGCGCCTGCGCTTTTTGGAACGGCATACGCGGCGACAACGCGCTGGTTGTCCAGATAGGTTCGCAACACGCGGTTGACATCGGCGACGGTTACCTTCTCAAACTGCGCGATCATATCGTTCGGGGACGACAGACCCTGGATTGCGACGGCCTGACTCCACTCGCGAGCTTGACCTTCGATTGAGTTCGCGCTGAACTCGAGCTGCGAGATCTCACGCAGCTTCGCCGTCTCGACGAGGTCGGCGGGCAATCCGGCCTTCTGATATCCGGCTACGATCGCGCGCAACTGCCGATCGATCGTCTCCGGCGGCGTCGACACCGGCACCGCAGCGAAAGCAAGCGCGATGGCGGCTCTTGGAAACGGCTGCGTGAAAAACTGCGTCGCAAGCACGCCCTTGTTGGTAAACGCCAAACCGCCGAACGCGCTGCGCTGACTCGAGAGCACGTCGCCAAGGATCTCCCCGGCGGCGAAATCGGGGCTGTCGTAACCCGGAAAGCGGTAGCCGAGCAACACGCCCGTGTAGGCTTGATCGGACGAATCGTGATACGTCGCGGAGCGCAGCGGTGCGAGCCGTACCGGCGCGCGCGCAGGCAGTTTCACAGCCGGGATGTCGCCGAAAAGCGCCTTGACGCGAGCGACCGTCGCGCCCGGGTCGACGTCGCCGACGATCACGTAAATCGCATTATTTGGATGATACCATTGCCCGTAGAACTTCAAAAGTTGCGCGCTGTTGACGTTCTTCGCGAAATCGGCGACCGTCCCCAGTCCATTCTTATCGTAGGGTGTCCCACCAATCAGCCGCGACTGCATTTTTATGAAGAGGCGGTAGAGCGCGATGCTGTTGTCTTGCTGCACCTCTTGGGTGATCGCGCCGCGTTCTTGCTCCCACAGATTCTGCGACATCAGCAGGCCGGTTGCGCGCGAGCGCTCGGCACGCAGCGCAATGTCGAGATACTGCGACGGCACCGTGAAAACATATTGCGTGACGGTGGTTTGGGTGTCGGCATCCAAATTGCCGCCGGTAATGTCGATCGCGTCCATCAGCTGCGACGATGAAAGCGTGCGGCTTCCGCGGAACATCATGTGTTCGGTCGCGTGCGCTAGCCCGGGAATCCACTGCTCGTCCGATCCCACCTCGTAGTTGAGCATCAGGGTAACGACCGGCGCCAGCGTGTTGCGCACCACGACGACGCGCAGGCCGTTGGCGAGCGTCGCGCGCGCCACATCGGGCGTTTGCGCCGGCGTAGCGGTGGGAAGCGCGAAGGCCGTCGCGAGCGTCAGCGCAGCAACAAAAATAACGCGATTTTTCACGGTAGTTGCTATTCGCGTCGTCTACGCATAACCCTCACGAGGAAAGCAGCAGCGCGCGCGTGCTGGGCTGGCCCTCCAAAACCGCTCGCAAACCGGCGTGATCGGCGAGCGCGAGATTCGGATCGCGTTCGACGATCTTTCGGGCAGCCTCCTTCGCCGCGCGGTAGACGTCGAAGTCCCGGATGACGTCGCCGAGCCGGAGATCCGTCACGCCCGATTGCACCGTACCGGCAAGCTGGCCGGGGCCTCGCAAGCGCAAATCTTCGTCGGCGATTTTGAAACCGTCGGTAGATTGCGTCAAAATTTCGAGGCGCTCGCGATCGCCCGCATCGTCGGGATAGACGAGCACGCAATACGACTTCGCTGCGTCGCGCCCGACCCGGCCGCGAAGCTGATGGAGCTGCGCGAGACCGTACCGTTGTGCGTCGAGGACGACCATCGTCGTTGCGTTCGGCACGTCCACGCCGACTTCGACGACGGTCGTCGAAACGAGCACGTCAAGATCGCCGCGAACGAAACGGCGCATGATCTCCTCCTTCTCACGCGAGGGAAGGCGCCCGTGCAGCAAGCCGAGGCGCAGATCCGGGAAGACGTCGCGTTTGAGCCGCTCGGCCTCAGCTACGACGCTTGTGACCGTCCCTTCTCCTTCCTCGATCGCGGGCGCGACGATGTAGGCTTGATGACCGTCCTCAACGCTTTTGCGCACGAATTCGTAGACACGACCGAGGCGGCTATTTCGCACCGCGAAGGTTTCGATCGGCGAGCGGCCCGGCGGAAGCTCGTCAACGATCGACAGATCGAGATCGGCATAGACGGTCTGCGCGAGGGTGCGTGGAATCGGCGTCGCCGTCATGTGGAGCGTGTGCGGAGAGATGCCCTTCGCGCGCAGACGCGCGCGTTGCTCGACGCCGAAACGGTGCTGCTCGTCAATGATCGCAAGCCCCAGCCGGCCGAAGCCAACTCCTTCGGTGAGCAGCGCGTGCGTGCCGACCGCAACCGCTGCCTCGCCGCCGGCAAGCTTCGCGAGGGCCGCAGCACGCGAACGCGCGCTCTGACTTCCAAAGACCGCCTCGAGCGTGACCCCAAACGGTAAGAGCAGCGGTGCGAGTTTGCCCGCGTGCTGCCAGGCAAGCAGTTCGGTCGGCGCCATCAACGCCGATTGCATGCCGTTACACGCCGCCAACAGTATGGCGGCTGCTGCGACGAGCGTTTTGCCGCTGCCGACGTCGCCCTGCAGCAGCCGGTTCATCGGAACGTCGCGACCCATGTCGCGCCAAATCTCGAAAATCACTTGACGCTGCGCGCCGGTGAGCTCGAACGGCAGCGTGTTTTCGAAGCGTTCGAGCAAGCCCGCCGGAACGTGCAAGGCGCGAGCGTCATGATCGCGTTCCCGCTCGCTTCGGCGCAACTCGGCCGCAGTTGCTAATGCCAGAAACTCCGCAAACACGAATCGTTCGCGCGCGCGTTCCGCTTCCTCAGGCGAGCGCGGGGCGTGGACGGCTCGGTACGCCTCGTCGAGCGACGCGTATCCACGAGCCGCCGCGAGCGCGGACGGCACCGGATCGGCCGGCGCGGTGGCCAGCAGTCGCGGAAAGTTCTTCTTTACGACGGCCGCAATCTTGCGGCTGGCAAGATCTTTCGATGCGCGATAGATTGGGACGAGCTCCCCGTGGTACTCTTCGCCTTCGCCAAGCTGCGCATAATGCGAAACGTTGACGACCGCGCCGGATAGCGTTCGCTCGACGCGACCCCGAACGAAGAGCCGCATCCCTTCGCGAAAACGACCGTAGACGAAGCGGTTACGGCCGATCCATTTCGCGACGAAAGGATTTCCGTCGTCGTCGAGCAGCCGGATCTCAACGATCTCGAGGCCGCGTACCCGCCGCTCCCGAACCGCGGCAACGCGGCCGACTGCGTTTTCTTCCCAGCCGGTTTCGCCAAGTCGTATCGCCGGCGTCGGAAAGCGAAGGTCGTCGTAACGAAACGGCAGATGATCCAAGAGCGCGGCCGCCGTATCGAGCCCCAGCTCGGCAAAAAGCGGTGCGGTCTTCGGCCCGACGCCGCTAAGCGCGCCGATCTCAAGCGAGGTCGCGCTCGAGGCTATCACGCGCTCGGTTCGGTCGGCGCCAAACGTCGAAGCCGATCGTATGCATCGCGCAGCCGTGGGGCCGCTATGCCATACCTGCCGGCGAGTTCGACGACGGCTCCCAGGATCGGATCGAGTTCCAGCGGGCGGCCGCGCTCGTAATCTTGCAGCATGGACGTCTTGACGTCGGCGAGCCGCGCCGCATACTCGATCCGCGCGTCAACATCGAGCGACGAAACGACACCCATCGCTTCCCCGACGTGCAGCGCTTCGGTCATCATCGCATGCACTTGCGATCGCGCGGTTGGATCGGCAAGCATCGGCCTGATCTTCAGACCGGTCAGGACGCTGGTCGGATTGAGCCCCACGTTATTGACGAGCTTAAGCCAGACCGTTTCCCGGAGATTCGTATCTACCTCGGGGGCGAGACCGGCACCGCGAAAGATCTCGGCAAGCGCCTCGACGCGGTCCGCGATACCGCCGTGCGGGTCGCCCAGCACGTAGCGCAGGCCCCCGCTCTGCCGGATGGCGCCGGGGGAGATGATCTCACCTGAAACATGTACGACCGCGCCGATCACGCGTTCGTCGGGAAAAAGACGGCCGATCGCTCCGCCCGGATCGATGCTGCGCAAAGGCGGCTCGCGCACGTACCAAAACGGTAGTCCGTTCTGCATGGTGACGATGCTCGCCGTGCCCGCCGCAAACGGCTCGAGCTGCGCGTAAAAGTTGCGCCATTGGTGAGCCTTGAAGGTCAGCAGCAGCGCGTCGAAATCGCCGAGTTGCCGAAGGTCGTCGCCGGCCTCGACCCGGGCCGTGAAGCTTCCAAGATCGCTCTCGACGCGCAGGCCGCCCCGGCGGATTGCCGCCAGATGGTCGCCGCGCGCGACGACCGCCACCGAGAGACCCGCCCTCGACAGCGCCGCCGCGAGAAAGCCGCCGATGGCGCCAGCCCCGACGATCGCGATCCGCTTCACGCGAGAGAGATTTCAGGCGACGGGCAGATTCGAACTGCCGAATGGGGCTTTTGCAGAGCCCTGCCTTACCACTTGGCTACGTCGCCAGGAAGCGCGGCTTCCCAAGTCTGGAGCGGGTAGTGGGAATCGAACCCACGCATCAACCTTGGGAAGGTCGCAGGCTGCCATTACATCATACCCGCCTAGCGGGAGAGCCGATTCGAGCCGCTCCATACCGCGTCCTACAACACCCAATCCGGGCACACGGTTCTCGAGAGATGGTATGCTAGCCGATCAAGCTGATCGCGCGCGCGAGGACGATCGCGATCGTGATCAGCGAGATGAGGGCCTCGGCGCCCATAAGCGCCTTCGCCCAGACGCTTAACGGCATGACGTCGGCCGGGCTAAAGGCCGTCGCATTGGTGAACGCGAGATAGAAGTAGTCGAAGAACTGCGGCTTCCAAAGCGGATCGATGCAGTTCGACGCCCCGCCGCTCGCTATCGTCATCTGCATCTGCGGAAAAAGGAAGTCGGCGTTATTAAACTCGGTAGCGGCGCTAGCGTGAGCACGAGCGTCTGGTCCGTCGCCGTCGATTTCCCAAAACCAGAGCGCGAAGACGAGAATGTTCGTAAACCAGATCTGCGCCCCGGTGCGCAACAGAAGTCCGGCGTGGGCCGCAGATGCCTTCGCCGGTTCAAAGAACGAGGCAATCAAAAGCAGCACCGAAGCCAGATTAAAGAAGTTGACGATCGCGATTAGGATGATGCTCCAGAAACGCGTCTTTCGCGTCTCGCTATGACGGCGGGGCGCGAGAACGGATAACGGAATCAGCAAAACCAGCACGAGCACTGGGGCCGCCCAAGTCGGCCCGATCGTCAAGCGAGGTGGGAGCGTGACGTAGAGCGCCACCGCCGCCAACACGGCCAGCGAAGCGTGCCAGCGCGGCTCGTGGCGCGGGATCACCAGCTGGGTTTGCATTCCGCGCACCGTTCGCTGGCTTCCCCGTGCAACCCGCTACCGCTCGCGCGCATTATGGGTGCCATGCCTACCGATTTTCGAGATGGAAAGACTTTCCCACGGCGCGGACGCGAAGTCATTGGCGACGCGCTTTGGTTGGCGCGCGCAGCCGATAAAGGGCGCGCGTCGGCAGCCGGAACGATATACGACTACATCTATCCTTGCCCGATGGATAAAGGCATGATGGAGCGCTGGCGGATTACGACCGACGAGTTCGACGACGCGCTGCAGCGCAACCCAACCGACGAGCTGCTCTACGCGTGGTTCACCGGCCGGGTGCGCCCGGAGCACGTTCGAGAGGCCAACGAATGGCTGCTGAGCGAGCGGGTCGAGAATCTCGATCGCCAGGATTCCGAAGAGGTCAGCGTAGTAGAGCAACGCTGATGGGATCGATGGTCGAGTACACCCGACCCGATGGCAGACTTGGGCCCGGCTACCTTGCGCCGGCAGCGCAGCCCGAGGCGCCGGGCGTCGTCATGCTGGAGGAATGGTGGGGCGTCGACGATCGCATCAAAGCGACGGCGGATCGGCTAGCTTCACAGGGATTTAGCGTCCTCGTGCCCGATCTTTTCCGCGGCCGTAGCGCGGTTACGCCCGACGAAGCAACGCACTTGGTTCAGGGGCTTGACTTCGCGGACGCGGCTGCGCAAGACACCGTAGGCGCCGCGCGCTATTTGCGTGAACGCGGTGCAAAGCGCGTCGGCGTTATGGGGTTCTGCATCGGCGGTGCGTTAGCGATTCTTGGTGCAATGCAGCCGGGCGCGTTCGATGCCGTCAGCGCCTGGTACGGGCTTCCACCGCGCGAAGCAGGCGACCCAGCGAAGATTTCGATTCCGCTTCAGGGCCACTGGGCGCTCGAAGATGAGTATTACCGCCCCGCTGCTGTGGACGCGCTCGAGCAGAAACTCGAGACAGCCGGCCGCAAACCTGAGTTTTATCGCTATCAAGCAAATCACGGTTTCTACAACACCGGTGCACCCGGCCAAGGCGGGCTCGGCCACTACGATCGCGATGCCGCCGAGATAGCATGGAGCCGCACCGTGGACTTCTTCAGCCGCACACTACGCGGTTAACGCAAGACTGGTAAGTGATTGCGAGGTCTCCTCAAATCTGGGGAGACCTCGTTTGCGTTACAATGGTGCCAAGGGCCAGAATCGAACTGGCGACACCGCACTTTTCAGGCGCGTGCTCTACCGACTGAGCTACCTTGGCTCGATTTCGTTGTCGGGCGCACCGCTTTTTTTGCGATGCGCCCGACCAAGGTGGCGACGCTGATGGGGCTCGAACCCACGACCTTCGCCGTGACAGGGCGACGCTCTAACCAACTGAGCTACAGCGCCAAGACCGGCACCGCCGGCTTGCTGGTGGGCACGGCTGGGCTCGAACCAGCGACCCCCCGCGTGTGAAGCGGATGCTCTCCCGCTGAGCTACGCGCCCGTACCGGTAGCGGCTCCTTGGACAAAACGCTATGTTACCCTACCCTGCTTGACGCTGTCCAGCACGGAGTACGCGGCGCGGCGGTGGAAAAGCACGGCGTGAGTCTCTTTGCGGTCCTTCTCGCGACACTGTCGGCGGCAACGTCGGTTCACCTGCCGGTTTCGACAACCGTTCCGGTCGCACAGACCGCAATCGATCGGGGTCTCTTCCTTTACTATGTCTACAATGGCGGCGCCGCGGCGCGGATCTTCGTGCAGGCTGCGCAGCTCGACCCACGCCTCGCGATGGCTTATTGGGGAATCGCGCTCGCTAATGGCCCTGACTTAAACACGCCGCAGACTGAAGAACGCTTCGATCTGGCTGTGCAGGCGATTCGAAAGGCGACGTCCCTCGATGCCGGCGCATCTGTGACCGATCGGCATTTCATCGCAATCATGGCGCTGCGCTATCAAGGGAAGTTTGCAGATTGGGCGGCCGATGACGCCGCGTATCGCGCAGCGATGGACGCGTTCGCGGATTCGTCGCATGACGAGAACGCGCGGCTCTTGGCAGCAGAAGCGCTGCTCGAGCACGGAGGTCTGATCTGGCACCAGGGAGTTCTCGCGAGCGACGAATCGCGGGAAGCAATGACGCTCGTCTCGGACGTTCTCCGCGACGATCCGGCGAATCCCATGGCGAACCATCTCTGCATACACCTTTACGATCTCGCGCAGGACCGGACGCCCGCGCTAGCGTGCGCGCAACGCCTCGACGCCGCGATTTTTCCACCTCAGGCCGAGCATCTCGCCCACATGCCGGCGCACTACTGGATCGAGACCGGCAACTACGTGGCGGCACTCGCCTCCAGCGAACGCGCCGTCTCGTTGATGAGCTCGCTCGCAAACGACGACGCGGGAACGAAGCACGTGCAGAGCTACGAAAAGCACGACGTGCTCGTTGGCTACTCTGCGGCGATGATGCTCGGGGACTACGGCGCAGCGCAGCGATGGGCTGCGCGGATGACGTCTGCGTTCGGAACGGACTTCGAGGCGATAACGGCGCTGCGCTTTGGCCGTTACGAAAGCGCGTATGCTGCGGACAACAACGCTTTCAGCTCCGCGAGCGTTCGCGGATTTGCCGCTCTGCAGCTGGGACACGTCAGCGAAGCTCGAAAGCTCGCAGCGGGGATTCCCGCAGCCGGCTTCACGCGAGGGTATCTGCCGCAGCTGTTTGAAGCACGGCTCGCCGAAACGGACGGTCAATACACGCAAGCTGAGAGCTGGATCGCGCGGAGCCTCGCGAACCAGCAGGCCACCTTCTCCGGCGAGTTGATACCGCTCTTCCCTGCCCAAGAGGCGCTCGGATCTCTGCGCTTACGTCACGGCGATTCTGCCGGCGCGGTCGCCGCCTTCACCGAAGCGCTCAACGCCTACCCGAACGATCCGCGCGCGCTTTTTGGCCTGGCGCAAGCGCTATCCGCAAACGGGCAAAGCACGCAGGCCGAAGCGGCTCACGCGCGCTTCGAAAAAGAATGGAAGGGCGCCGACACCAATGTCAGGGACGCCCTCCCATAGCCGTTACGCGGTTTCACCGTTCCGCAAGCTGCGCGCCAGCGCGGCCAGTGCATCGCTCATCGCCTGCGCACCGTCGGCGATGCGAATGCGAACCCTCGAATCTCGTCCGCTCGCGGCAAGTCGGAGTAACCGGCTGCGGCGGGCATTCTCCAAGGCTTCGTCACGGCGAATCCGGATCTCGGCTGCGAGCCAAAGTTCCATGATTCACCTCATTATGAAAGTGCGGAAACCGAAATTGAAAAGGCCTCCGGTCGATCTGCGGAGGCCTTCGTCCTTCGAAAAGCTCGCTAACGCGAGCTCGAGTCAAGTTGATAAGGACGAAAGGCCAAAACGCACGTCGACCCCACACCGATTCAGCGGCGTGGTGGAGGAAAGCTGACGAATCTGGATCATCGAACCTCCTTCTGACGAGCGGGTAATTACGCGCCACTTTATCACGATGGGAAACGACCTGTCAAACGCGCCCGCCGAAGGTGCGCCGCGCCGAATTGCGAAAAACTCGGCGCGACGGGCGGTTAGCTCAGTGGGAGAGCGCTTCCTTGACACGGAAGAGGTCACATGTTCAATCCATGTACCGCCCACCATTTGAAAAGGCGCGCCAAATAATGTGCTGCGGGCCTTTTTTTGCCGTGAAGCGGGTCTGTTCTGCGCTCGGGGTAGCAACAGACGGCGGGGCCGTTGCTTCTGCACGATCTAGCACCGAGATGCGTTGCAATCCGTGGGCTGGATTCGGTAGAGCGCGTTCGGTAAAACTATTTTTCGCTGAATCTCGACTACGGCGTCAATGCAAAGACGGTCCCTACATTGTTAGTGCCACCGCTAAAGGTTGTGCCGTATAACTTATCGCCCAGGACCGTTAGGACCGCCTTAGGATTCGCGCCGTCGTTTCCGCCTTTGAAACTGTGGAGCACGTGTTCGTTTCCATCGGTAGTCACGCTGAAGACGGTTCCGAAACCGTTCGTGCCGCCGCGGACTGTTGTTCCGTAGAGCACACCCTTAAATACGGTCAAGCCCGCCTGGGGAGAGGCGCCGTCTGCTCCGCCTTTAAAAGCGTAGATAACGCGCTCCATTCCGGATGTGGTTATCCTGAACACCGTCCCTCTGTTTTTGTTGCCCCCGCGGAGTGTTGTTCCGTAG
>JBAVSO010000005.1:0-32627 GCA_049695635.1 Candidatus Cybelea sp.
CGCTAGGAGTTCGCCGGAGCTACCGAGTCGCCAGCAGGCGCTTCGCTCCAACGTACCGCGCCGCCCAATACGACTCGGAAAGGTGACTGACCGTGACCCCATGACTCGAGCTTGCGTGGACGAACGTACCGTGCCCGAGATAGATGCCCACGTGCGAGACACCGCCATAGGTATCGAAAAAGACCAGATCGCCCGGACGCGGCCCGCCGACGGCTGGACGGCCCGCATCGTACTGCGCGTCGGCCGTGCGCGGCAGCGAGACCCCGAGCAGCGCGAAGACGTGCTGGACGAAACCCGAGCAATCGAAGCCGGCCGAGCTCGTACCGCCAAATGCATACGGTACGCCGAGAAAGCGTAACGCGCTTCGGGTGAGTTCTTGGGCGATTTTGGAAGTGCGGGCGAGGATTCCGCCCGTGAACCGGTCGATGCCGGCATGATGATGTTGGTGCGTGGTGACGATGAGCCGGGAGGTCCACTCCGCGACGTCGGGGCTTAAGGCCTGGGCATTGGCCCCCTGTGCGCCCCCGCCGTAGTCAAGTTCGGGTGAGTTGGTGACGGTGTCGGCTCGCACAAGCGCTCCCGAACTCGCGATTAACAAGGCAAACGCCCACACGACTACCACATAACGCAAGAATACGCTCCTCTTTCTCGACACTTGCGGGGTTAGTTGACGGGTTCGGGCGGGAAAGATTCGCCCTAGGGCCGACCGGCCCACTCACCCCTACCGGGATATCCCCCGCTCGGAGCTGCTACTCCGACTCAGTGACCTATTAACAGGTTGATGTGGCGGCGCTTCGGCACCACGCCGGGGCGCCCTTCCACGATCCGTACGATTCTCCGATTCCTGGGGATTACGTTGAAACGAACCGCTCGACCTCCCGCTCGATTCGGCCAGCAACACGACGAGCCACATTCTCGACGAGCACGCGATCGTCACCCTCAGCCATCACGCGAATAAGCGGCTCGGTTCCCGAGGGTCGAATCAGCAATCGCCCCGACTCGCCAAGCTCCATTTGCGCCGCGGCGATTTCCTCGCGGACGCGTGGCGAGTCGAGCACCTCTCGATGCGGCGTCCGAACGTTGACGAGAACTTGCGGCACGTAGACGACGTTGCGAACCAGTTCGTGAAGCGTTGCGCCTCGTGAAGCCATGATTCCGAGCAACGTAATCGCGGTTCGCGGGCCGTCTCCGGTCGTGTTATGGCGAAAATCAATGACGTGACCGGATTGCTCGCCGCCCAGCCGATAACCGCCGGTTCGCATCTGCTCGAGCACGTAACGATCGCCGACGGCGGTGCGAAGCAAACGAATCGCGCGCGTGCGCAGCGCCCGTTCGAACCCCAAGTTGCTCATGACCGTCGCGACGACCGTAGCTTCCGGCAGTTCGTTGCGGTCCTGCATCTCGCAGGCGAGCGCGAAGAGCACGTGATCGCCGGTGAGGATTGTCGCAGTTTCGTCGACAAAGAGAGCGCGATCTGCGTCCCCATCGAACGCGACGCCGATCACGGACTTTTCACCGTTCTCAATGCTGGAACGAACGGCTGCCTGCACTCCGCGCAAGTCGGTAGCACCACAATCCACGTTGATGCGCCCACCGTCGTTTTCGCAGTTGAGCTCGGTCACGTTGGCGCCGAGCTTGCGCAACGCGTACGGCGCGATCGCATAGGCGGCACCAAAGGCACCGTCGAGCACCACGTGAAGGCCGGCCAGGCTTCGCGCCTCTTCGTAAAGCTCAGCGTAATAGTGGCGCGCGAGATTTTGGGCTACCTGCGCGGTGCCGATCGCCGTCCCGCTGGGGCGAGGCAGCTCGGGAGAATCGAGCAGCGCTTCGATGCGGTCTTCCAGATCATCCGAGAGCTTAAAGCCGTCCGGGCCGAAAAACTTGATTCCGTTGTCAGCGATCGGGTTATGCGACGCGCTAATCATTGCGCCGGCTGCCCCGCCGATGGACCGAACGACGCTGGCTACCGCTGGGGTAGGAACGATCCCGATCGAAATTGCATTCCTTCCAACTGAGGTGATGCCGGCGATGAGGGCCGCCTCGAGCATCGTGCCTGAGACCCGAGTATCGCGTCCCACGACGATTGGCGCATCTCCGCCCCGCTCGGAAAGGACGCTGGCTGCGGCACGCCCGATCTGCAGCGCTAGTTCGGGCGTCAGCTCGCTGTTCGCAACGCCGCGTACTCCATCGGTGCCGAAGAGCCGGCTCATTTTGCCAGCCCGCTTCCCTCGACGAAGCGCGTCCGGATCCGGACTAGGTTGGGCGTAACGGTAAGCCCTGCCACCTCGGTACCCGAGGAGTCGACGGCGATCGGGCGCACCATTTCGTCGACCGTTTTCGGTGAATTGGGTAGCGCGAGGTCGGCGTGCACCGCCGAAACTTGTGCGAGAAGCGAAGTCGGCGCCCGAACGATCGCCGCTTGCGGCAGAATTTGCATTCCGCCGACCACGATGCCGCCCGGCTGCGCACCTACGTAGTGGACGGTAACCGGGAACGAGCGCTGCTCGATGGCTTCGATCGTGAGCGTAACCGAGGCCGGGCTTAGACTCTGCACGGCCACGTCGGGCGCCACAAGCTGCACGGGGACGTTGTAAACACCTGTCTCCTTATTCGAAAGATCGAGCACCGCTTTGATCTCGTCCGGCTTGACGCCCGGCTCGCCGCGTTTTGTCGCGACCGTCACGACCGCCTCGCGATCCGCGTATCGAGCCACGTAACCCAACGCCAAGTTCGCCGCCGAGATTGGGATCGAAAGCTGCTGAAACTCCGACGTCGCGACGATCGGGTTACCGGCAAAGCGGAAATATGCCCATCCAACGATCGCGAGCGCGACCGCCAGCGCTTTCAGCGCGAAATTCTTGCGGATAATCTCCAATCAACGATTCTTTCACGAAACCCGGGATGCCGCTTCGCCCCGCCGCGGTCGCAGCCGAGACCGCAGATGCGCGAGCAAGTCTGTGCCCCGCCGTTGACGCGGCGGTCTCGTCACTGCCAGCAGCATTCTTATCAAACGTTGCTCGTCATCAATAGGTCGCGAGAGCAGCCCGCCGCGCGCGATCGTAATCGCTCCCGTCTGCTCCGAAACGACGAGCACGACGGCGTCGGTCTCCTCGCTCACTCCCAGAGCAGCACGATGGCGCGTACCGAGGCGCGTGATCGAACGCGCTTGTTCCGATAACGGCAGGGTGCAGCCCGCAGCTTCGATGCGACCCTCGCGGATGATGACTGCGCCGTCGTGCAGGAGTGAGGTTGACGCGAAGATCGACGCCAGGAGCTCCTCGGAAGCGTCAGCGTGCAGCAGGGTTCCGCTTTCACAGTAGTCCTTGAGCCCGCTTTGTTGCTCGATGACAATCAGCGCGCCTCTCCGGTTGCGCCCGAGCAAGAACGCGGTGCGGCCTAAAATGGCGACCGTTCGATCCTCAGGACGATTGCGGCCAAGCTCCCCGCGCTCGCGCTCCATTCGAAAGAGGCCTCCACGTCCGATCTGTTCGAGCGCTCGGCGCAGCTCGGGTTGAAAGACGATCGGAATCGTCACGGCCGCGCCGACGACGAGAAGCCTCAGAATCGTGCCGAGAAGATAGAGGTGAAAAAGCGTCGCAATCCCCAGCAATCCGAGCAAGACGAGAATGCCGGTCAGGATCTGCACGGCGCGCGTGCCGCGTATCAGCAGTAAGACGTAATAAATCAAGATGCTCGTCGCGATCACGTCAACGACGTCCGAAAGTCCGACGTATCCAAGGGGGCTAGGCACGATCGCTACCCTCTAAAATTCGCTCCGGTACGATCTGTGGCGCGCGTAGTCCGCTCGCTGCGACCTTTGCCACCAGCGGTCGCGGAAGCGGGGAGAGCAACTCGACGGTGCGCGCGCTCTGCCACCTGGCCAACTCGACGTCAACGAGCGCCAGCACGACCGCGGCATCGGTGAGGCTCGGATCCCATTCGACGACGACCCCTCCGGGAATGGGTGCGCACTCAAGAACCCCCGCAGGCCGGCCGGCACCAACCAGGCTTTCGGATAGCAACGGCAAGGCTTCCGTCAGCGCAGGGAAAACTGCCAAGGCAATGATCGGTTTGTCGTATAGTCTGCCGGCCGCAATCGCGCGAATCGCCGCGGCGTCGTACCGATCCGGCATCGCGAGCAGCGCATACGAACGCCGGGCCGCCGCACTCGTGCGCCAAAGCACGCTACCGTCCTGGCGCCGGACCGCGTCTTCGATCGCCGCACGGCGCGCATCGTCGAGATCGCCCTCGATGCTCAAGGTTAAATAAGCCACGCTCGCTTCATCGTTAGCCGTTTGCGGCATCCAATCTTGCGTGTAACGCAGACTCGGCGAGCGCTCGTCGTTTCAACCGGAAAGAACTCGGCGTGGGTCTCCGTTGACGGCGAGAGCGGGTTGCGAATCGCGCAGCTTCGCCGAATGAGCGGAGAGCGTTTCATGCCCGTGCCCGGCGACGTCGCCGACGTTCGGATTCTCGAAGACGGGCACGCCCTTATCGAACGCATCGAGGATCGCTACTTCACCCTCGAGCGCCGAAGTGCGGGCGGTCGGGCCAAGACGATGGCGGCAAACATCGATCTTCTCGTCACGGTGACGGCGTTAGCGGATCCGGCACCTCGTCTCGTCACCCTTGACCAGCTCCTTGCCTTTGCGGAAATCGAGAACATCGAGGCTGCGGTCGTGCTCACTAAGCCCGACCTCAGCGACCGGATGCAGATGCGTGCGTTGCTTTCCCTTTACGAATCGCTCGAATATCCGGCGATCGCGGTCAATCCGAAGGCCGCTGAGAACTTAGACGCGCTCCGGGAGCTGATTCGCGGCCGGCGCGCGTTGCTCGTCGGCAACTCAGGCGTTGGAAAGAGCACGATTTTCCGAGCTCTCGGCGGGGAATCGCCCGTGGGGGAGGTTTCCCGCCATGGACTAGGCAGACAGACGACGACCGCGGGGCGTCTCTATCGCCTCGACTCAGGATTCCTAATCGATAGTCCCGGCATCAACGAATTCGGCCTAGGCGCCGTCGACTCGTCCGCGTTGACCCAAGCCTTTCGCGAACTGCGCGAGCTCGCGAACCGTTGTCGTTTCACCGATTGCACCCACCTGCAGGAGCCGGATTGCGCGGTGCAGACCGAGCTTGCGGGAGGCCGGATAGCGCCGAGCCGTTATACGAGCTACCGAAAGATGCTCCTGGAACCAAGCTAGCGCTACGGAACGCCTCCTGGGCTGGACACTCGGCGAAGGGGCCTGCTATGATACTCGCCGTGCCAAATATTAAAGCCGCCGAGAAATGGGTTCTACAGTCAGAGAAGCGAGCCACGCGAAATAAAGGCGTCAAGAGCCGGCTGAGGACGCTCTTCAAGCGGGCCGCGGACTCCGGCGATATCGCCTCGGCGCCGAAAGTCGAGAGCGCCTTCGACAAGGCCGCAAGCAAAGGGATCATCCATCCCAACAAGGCCGCTCGCAAGAAAGCCCGCCTCGCGAAAGCCGTGCGCCGCACGACCGCCGCACCCGCGAAGCCGGCAAAAGGCCGCTCGACTAAAAAGAAGACTTAGGGATCGGCGTTGATTGCGAGCCGCGTCATGCGATCGGAAC
Organism: Candidatus Cybelea sp.; assembly: GCA_049695635.1. Taxonomy (GTDB): domain Bacteria; phylum Vulcanimicrobiota; class Vulcanimicrobiia; order Vulcanimicrobiales; family Vulcanimicrobiaceae; genus Cybelea. Next base: position 5,589 of record JBAVSO010000005.1, read on the forward strand.
GCGCCGCCTTGACGATTCGCTCGCGAACGATCTTCCGTAATGCCGCCGGCCGGCGGCTTCGCAACGCGATTCTATACCGCCATTCGTTGTTGACGCGCGCGACTGGGTATGGCGCGGGACCCAACACCTCCGCGATCTTTGCGTCACGCAGGTATCCGGCGTAGCGCCGCGCCGTCTCGGCAACCCGCCCGCGGTCGCGCCCGATAATTCCTAAATAAACGAGCCGTTGCGTCGGCGGGAATCCGACGGCGGCGCGTTCTCGTAACTCTGCTGCCGCGAATCCGTCGTAATCGTGAAGCGCGGCGAAGCGAATCGCCGGATGATCGGGCGCGTAGGTCTGAACGATCGCCTCGCCGCGCCGGGCGCGACCGCTGCGCCCGCAGGCTTGCGCGATCAAGGCGAAGCTTCGCTCGGCCGCCCGAAAGTCCGGAGCATAAAGACCGATGTCCGCAGCGACGACGGCAGCGAGCGTCACCGTCGGATAGTCGAGACCCTTCGCCACCATCTGCGTCCCGACCAAAACGTCGCCGTCCGTCTCGAAATCGCCGAGAATTCGCGCGTGGTCACCAATCCGCGTCGTCGTATCCGAGTCCATCCGCAGAACGCGCGCGTCCGGAAACAGCCGGCGAACCTCTTCGACGACACGCTCGGTCCCGAGGCCGAGTTCTCGTATCGCTTCCGATCCGCAAGCGGGGCAACGTTGCAATATCGGCACTTGATAGTCGCAGTAGTGACAGCGCAGCAGTCGTTCGCTCCGGTGAACGGTAAGCCCCACGCTGCAACGCGTACACTGCGGCGAGGTTCCGCAGCGGCGACAGATCAGCGCGCTCGCACTTCCCCGCCGGTTGACGAAGAGCAGGCTCTTTTCCCCCCGCTGCAGCCGCTCTCCGATGGCTTGAACGAGCGTGCTGCTAAAGATCCCGCGGTTGCCGCTCTCGAACTCTTTGCGCATGTCTACCACGCGGACATCCGGAAGTGGCAGTGACGTGGCCCGTTCGCGCAGCTCCAAGAGCGCGATCCTTCCGCTCGTTGCTGCCGCGTAACTTTCCAAGGAAGGCGTTGCGCTCCCGAGCAGCAAGACGCCGCCCTCGAGCTTCATTCGTTCGCGTGCTACCGCCACGGCATGGTAGCGCGGCACGACCTCCTGCTTGTACGAAGGATCGTGGGCCTCGTCAACGATCAGCAGCGCTACGTCGCGCAGCGGAGCGAAGACGGCGCTTCGTGCCCCGACGACGACGTCCACCTCTCCTCGAGCGCAGGCTTGCCAGGCATCGAACCGCTCTCGCTCCGAGAGTGCCGAGTGAAGCACTGCGACGCGGTCTCCGAATGCTGCCTCGAAACGCTGCGCAGTCTGCGGCGTAAGCGAGATCTCCGGCACCAGTACGATCGCGCGGCCGCCCCCTCCGACAACCCGCTTGATGGCCTCAACGTAAACGTGCGTCTTGCCGCTTGCCGTCACCCCGTAAAGGAGCGCGGCGCCAAAGCTCTTCGCGTCGGTCGCGTTCTCGATCCATCGCAACGCACGCGACTGCTCGGCGTTCGCCGCGGGGGCTTTCCGTGCGATCGTCTCTGCGTGCGCGCTCACCGGCCGAGCGTAGCGTTCGCGCACCGCACCGGCTCGCAAGGCGCGTCCGATCACGGCGCTGCTGAATCCCGCGAGGATCGCATCGGCACGCGCAACGCCGGGATACGCGCCAACGAATGCCGCGAGCGCCTCGGCTTTCTTCCCCCGAATCGGCCGATCGCCCGGATCGAGAACGCGAATGCGATACTCGCTCGTGCGCGGCTCGACCAGCCGGCGCTCTCGCGTCAACGCGCCGGCACGAACCAGCGCCCGCACGTGCGCGAGCAGCGTCCCGCGGTCGCCGATTCGGCGTGCTTCCGGGTGACGCAGGAGCTGCTCGAGCCCAAAGCCATCGGCAAGCTCCTCCCAAATCAGACGAATCAATCGCGGCGGCAGCGACGGAGAACGGCGCGGGTTCGGGCGGACGCCGCGCACAAAGGAATCACGCATCCGAGGAATCGCGTCGGCAAGAACGACGGCGCCGAGTGCTTCGCCCAGCGTGCACAGGTAGTGCTCCGCCACAAAGACCGCCAGTTTCAGACCGATTTCGTCGAACGCGCGCGGTACGTTGAGCCGCTCGAGCACGCGTTTGAGTGGTTTGGGCGGCTCCGCGGTTTCGCGCACGGGAGAGACGACGAACGCTAGAAGTTCGCGGCTGCCAAGCGGGACTCGCACGACGTCACCGATCCCGAGCTCGAGCAGTTCCGCGTCGTAGGTCAGCGGAAGGTCGAAGCGCGACGAACGAATTGCCGGCAACGCATCAACGACGCGCACGAAGCTTCTCCGGCGGTTCCTGGAGCGCGGCGAGGACTGCGCGCACGCTGCGGCCGGGACACTCGATTCCGTACTCGACATCGCCGATGCTGCGCGGAAGGACGAAACGCAGACGCCCCGAGCGCTTCTTCTTATCGCTGCTCATTGCTGCGAGCACCACCTCCGGAGCTAAGTCCGTCTGCAACGGCAAGCGCAGGAGCGTCAGCAGCGTGATGACGCGCAAATGCTCGGCTTCGCTGAAGCGCCCGGTCCGCAAGGCCAGCAATCCCGCGGCGCGCAGGCCGACCGCGACCGCCTCGCCGTGCCTCACGCGGTACTGCGAAGCTCGCTCGAACGCGTGCGCGAAGGTATGACCGAGATTCAGGATCTCGCGCATACCCGCCTCCTGCCGGTCGTCGGCGACCGTCATCGTCTTTACTTTAATCGCAGACTCGATCACGTTCTCCCACGGCCAGTGTGCGAGCGAGTGCGGCGCGAGTTCCTCTAGCGCTTCGAAGAAGTCTCCGCCTTCGATGATGCCGGCCTTGACGATCTCCGCCAGACCTTCGGCGAACGCGCGCCTCGAGAGTGAGTTAAGAGCCGCGACGTCGCAAAACACCGCAACCGGATCTCGAAAGCAACCCGCAAGATTCTTTCCAGCGCGAATGTTGACACCCGTCTTTCCGCCGATGGCCGCGTCGACCATCGCCACCAAAGTGGTCGCGACGTGCCCGTATGCGATGCCGCGCATGTAGGTCGCACATGCGAAACCGAAAAGGTCGCTCGCGACTCCTCCGCCTACTCCCACCACCAGGCTCGAACGCTCGACGCTCGCGGCGCTCAGCGCGTCTAGGACGCGCTCGACCGCGTCGAGCCGCTTTCGCGTTTCGCCGAGCCGAAAGGCGAGCACGGGCGGGTTGCCAAGTGCCCTTGCTACCTCTTGCCCGTACGCCAGGACGTGCCGATTCGCGTCGCAGAGCAGCACCTGCACCGGCCCGCGCGCTCGCGCGAAATCCGCTATTTCTGAATGCAGATTCTTCCCGACGACGATCGGGTAACCGAGATCGTCGTTGCGCAATGCTTCCGCCATTATGCCGATGCGCGGCGCCCGTCGAGCTTCTTCTTGCGCAGCCAGTTAACGATCTCGTCGATGACCTGTCCATCGCTACGGCTCGTCGCTTCGATCACGCGATCGGCGCTCTCGTAATCGCGCATGCGTGAAGCGTATAGCTCTTGGATTCTTTCCAGCGTGGGGCTCGAGCCGAGAACCGGCCGCGTTTCGCGGCTTCGCCGCACGCGGGCCAAGATCTGCTGCGGCGAAACCTTGATGAATACGCGGTAGGCGTTCGCTCGCAAAAGGCTTCGGTTCTCCGCGACGGTGAGCGCGCCGCCTCCAAGTGCGACGACGCTCGCGTTGAGATTTTCCAGCGCAGCGCTTATGGCTGCATGCTCGTACCGTCGGAATGCGGCCTCGCCCTCGTCCGCGAAGATCGTCGCGATCGGTCCATGCTCGCGCGCGACGATCGCGTCCGTATCAGAAAATCCCCAGCCGAGCTTGCGCGCAAGCTTACGCCCGATCGTCGATTTGCCCGACGCCATGAATCCGACCAGCGCCACGTGTCGCTTCACCGCGCGAAAAGGTGCGCCGCCGCGTCGCGGCTGCGCGCCAGATTATCCAAGGTCTCTTCCATCGAGTCGCCGCCGTACTTCTCCAGGAGCGGAGCCATCAAGACGAGCCTGACCATCGCTTCACCGACTATCGCCGCCGCGGGCACGACGCAGACGTCGCTGCGGACGATCGTTGCGGGCGCATCGGTGCCGTGGTGAAGATTCACTGACGGCAACGCCTTCATGAGCGTCGGAATGGGTTTTACCGAGACTCGAACGACGATCGGCTCGCCGTTACTCATACCGCCCTCGATGCCCCCGGCGCGATTGCTGCCCCGCACTACCCGTTCGTCGGACATCGCGAAGACGTCGTGCGCGCGTGAACCCGGCGTCGCGGCGGCGCCCGCGCCGAGCCCGATCTCGACCGCGCGAACGGTTTGCATGCCCATGATCGCTCCGGCGAGAATGCCATCGAGACGCTCACTCGGTTGCCGATTGCTGCCGATGCCGGCCGGCATTCCGTCAATGCGAACGATGAAACGCCCCCCAAGCGTATCGCCCGCACTCTTGGCCGCGTCAATGGCGGCAATCATCCGCGCGCCGGTTTCGCCGTGCGGACAGCGCACGTCGCTGCTCTCGACTTCCACCTGTTCCCAGTCGTCGAGTTCCGGTACCTCGACGTCGCCGATCTGTGCGACGTAACTGCGCGTTCGAACGCCCAGCGCCTCGTGAAACTGCGCGCAAATAGCTCCGAGGCAGACGCGCATCGCCGTTTCGCGCGCGCTGGCCCGTTCGAGCACGTTGCGTAAGTCGCGCTGCCGGTATTTTAGCGCACCGGCGTAGTCGGCATGGCCCGGACGGGGATTCGTCAGCGGGTCGCCCGCGCCGGTCAACGGATCCATCAGCGCACGCACCTTCGGCGTCAGGTAATCGCGGTTCCGAACGATCGCGGCGATCGGCGATCCGAGCGTCTCGCTGCCTCGCACCCCCGCGAGGAACTCGACCTCGTCGTGCTCGATCTTCATGCGAGCGCTGCGTCCGTAGCCGCCCTGCCGCCGTGCGAGAGTCTCGTTGATCGTCTGCACGTTCAACCGCAGGTGCGCCGGAATTCCATCGAGGATGCCGACCAGCGCCGGACCGTGCGACTCACCTGCAGTGAGATACCGAAACACGAGTTCGGCTTTCGGCGCTTCGGAGCGCGCCTACTTCAGCGGCGTCCCTGTCGCGAGACGCCAGCGTGGACGTTCTCAGCCGTTCGATCGCCGCGCGATGCAAGCGTGAAACGTGACGCCGGGAATAACCCAGTCGCGCCGCGAGCTCGACGACGGTCGCTCCTGCGAGGTGAATTGCCGCGACGATCTGCCGTTCCCGTGGAGGCAAGACCAAAAGCATCCGCTCGACCGTCAAACGATCGAGAAGATCCTCGATCCCGGCGGCCGGAACGCAATCCTCGCGGCCCTTCAAGAGCTCGAAGGGGATCATCCGGCTGCTGGCGCGGTACGCTCGTATCTCGAGCGCCTGCGTCGGCGTTGCCGCAACCAAGCTCGCGACGTCGCTTTCAGACGGCAGCCGTCCTAAGCGCGCCGAGAGCTCCCGCTCGGCCGCGTTCCAGCGCCGCTCGAGATCGCGAACCCCGCGCGGTGCCCGCAAGAGACGCTCGCTATCTCGAACGTAGTGCATCAGCTCGCCAACGATTAAAAGCCAGGCGTAGGCTTCGAACGGCGCGCGCTGGGCAGGATCGTACCGATCGGCCGCTTTGATCAATCCGATCGCGCCGACTTGTTCGAGATCCGCGCGATCGAGGCCGCGACGCACGAAACGCCGCGCCGCTCGCCGACACAGATACCAGTATTCTGCAATGAAACGGTCGCGCTCAATAGGCCTGCGCAACGGCGTTGCACGGAATCGAAGAGCCACACCCCAAACCTCTTCTCGAAAGAGTCTCGACGGTTGACGCTCGAAAGCGACATCCGTTGCTAAACGTTATATACCACGCACTTCGAAAGCGCAATAGCCAGCAGGAGTCGGCGCGCGGCGACGACGAGTATGGGGAACCTCTGAAGAAGTCGCCGCACCGATCGCAGCGAGCAGTTTCGCCGCAGGTCGCGGCGCGCCCGAGGGAGCATAGTGGAGCGCTACGTGACCGAGGGCGCAACAAAGAGATGTGGCGAAACTGCCGCTGCCCAAAGGGTTTGCCAAACGATCGGTACATGGACTTCTCCAGAGGTTCCCTAGCATGAAAGCATCACGTGCCATACTGCTCGTGGCGCTGGTGCTTCTCGCGATTGCGGCTCTTCGCGATCTCGCGCGTCTCGGTGATGCGTTGCCATGGCGACAACTCTACGACTTTGCGGACTTCTACTGCGCGGGCGCGACGCTCGACCGGGGCGAGGATCCGTATCGCTACGAACCGCTCCACCGCTGCGAACACTCCGTCAACGAGACCGCGGCGTATCGCGCCGACCCCGGCCGGGTCGTGCCGGCACCGCTGCCGCCGTACGACTTTCCGCCTCTCATGCTCGCGGCACGGCTGAGTTTTGGAAATGCGCGCCTCATCGGCGCGATCGCCATCGCGATTGCCGTCGGCCTCTCGATTTGGGGGCTTGCGATCGTCACCGGCCGGCTCGACGTCGCGGCGCTGGCGCTGCTGCTACCCGCCGGCTTCGTCCTGCTCAACGCAGGTCAAGTCGTCCCGTTTGCGCTGGTCGCATTGGTTTTCTGCGGCGTCGCCCTTGCGCGCGGACTCGACCGAGCGGCCGGAATGCTGGCCGCGCTGACGCTCATCGAGCCTCACTTGGGCTTACCGGTCTGCGCGGCCATGCTCTGCTGGTTGCCGCGCAGCCGAGTCGGTCTCATCGCCACGAGCTTCGGGCTCGCGAGCGTCGGCGTGTTGCTGGTCGGCGTTTCCGGAGCTCTCGAGTACGTGGGACGCGTCCTTCCCGGCCAGGCGCTGGCCGAAACGTCGTACGTGTATCAGTACAGCCTCACGTATCTGCTCCGAATGCTCGGAATGCCAAACGGTGGAGCGCTCCTCGCAGGCGAGCTCTCTTATGCGGCGATGGCCGTCTTTGGAGTTTGGCTCGGACGTCCCGTCGCGCAGCGGCTCGAACGGCGCGAGCTATTTGCGTACATCCCCGGTGCCTGCAGCGTGATCGCCGGCCCATACGTTCACATGGTCGATCTGTCGTTCGCAATCCCGGCGACGATGGTTTTGGCGACCTCGCTTCGAGGACGCTCTCGGGAGCTCGCAGTTGCGGCGCTCTGCCTTCTTGCGGTTCCATGGATCTTGGTTTGGATTTCCAAAAGACTCTTTCTCGCCTCCCTCTTCGTCGTTGCGGCGCTCTTATTGCGTCTGAGAGCTAATCCGGCCGTCGCGCTCGGCCTTTTCGCCGGAGTTGCCGCCGGCATTTACCTTCTGGAACTGGCGCCGCCCGCGCCACTGGTGGCGATCACTCCCGGAACCTTCGCTGCCGGCGACTTGGCGCAGGAGGCGTGGCGAGCGTACGTCGCGCAACTCGGAGGGGCGAGCATTACGTGGCTCGCCGTTAAGATCCCGAGCTGGATCGCGCTCGCAGCGATGATAGCCTCGGCCGTGACGGTTCTGCGCTCGGAGAAGATAGCGCAACGGCAATGACGAGCCGCCGAAACCTGGTCGTCGCTATCGTGATGATTGCGCTCGGCATCGCCGCCCTGCGCGATCTGAGCCGGCTCGGTGATGCGTTACCGTGGCGAACGATGGACGAGTTCGCGGATTTCTACTGCGCGGGCTGGGCCGTAGACCAGCGCGAGAACCCGTACCGCTACGAGCCGCTGCACGCGTGCGAGCATCGCGTTAACGTGGGAAGCAGCTTTCGCGCCCGTCTCTTCGCGAGCAATCCGCGCGTTGCCGTTCCAGCGCCACAGCCACCGTACGATTTGGTTCCGTTTGCTGCGCTGGCACGGCTGCCCGTTACGCCGGCGCGGATCGTAGATGGAGTCGCGATTCTGCTTGCGGTGCTGGTCTGCGCCGTGGCGCTCACCGCGTTGGGGGTGCCGCTCGGCCTTTCGCTCGCTGCCCTAGCGCTCTCCGTAGCCTATGTCGAGCTCAATACGGCGCAGATCGTCCCGTTCGCGCTGCTTGCACTCGTCCTTGGCGCTCTCGCGCTGGCGCGGGGCCGCTACGCACTGGCAGGCGTCCTAGTTACGCTAACCGCGATCGAGCCGTTGGCCGGCCTGCCCGTGATCGCCGCAACGCTGCTTTTCGTACGCGGTGCACGCGTCGCCGTCGTTGCGACCGCGCTTTTGCTCGCGGTCATCTCGACAGCGGCCGTTGGGCCGTCCGCCGTCTTCGACTACTTCGCGAACGTCCTTCCCGCGCACGCAGCCTCCGAATTGCACTTCCCGTTTCAATACAGCCTGACGTCCGCTCTCGTATACTTCGGCCTACATCCATCCGCCGCTCGAATCCTGGGCGCGCTTTCGTACCTGGTCCTCGTTGTTTTCGGGCTCGTTCTGGCGCCGCGAGTCAGTGCTGCATTGCAGCGGCCCGAACTGCTCGTCTTTCTTCCCGCGCTCAGCGCGGTCGTGGCCGGACCTTTTCTGCATCAGGAAGAGCTCTGCTTCGCGCTGCCCGCCCTTCTGATTCTCGCGATCGCGACGCACGGGCCCGCGCGTGCGCTGGCGGCACTCGCGCTATGCGTCCTCGCGATTCCGTGGCTCCTCGTCTGGGGTGCGAAGCAGCTATTTCTCGCGAGCATCTTCGTCTGCGCGGCGATCCTGCTCGAACTAGAAATCGATCTCTCGGTTGGCTTTGGGTTTCTTTGTTTGATCGCCGCAACGATCTATCTGTTCCAGCTTCACCCACCCCATCTCCCGGTTCCGACCGCGAGCGCGTGGCACCCGTACCTCCCGAACGACCTCGTGCAGAATGAGTGGCGCGACTATACCGAGGCAAGGAGCACGCGCGATCCGCTGTGGCTCGCGATCAAACTCCCGACGTGGGCCGCTCTGATCGGCGCGCTTGCGATTGCGGCTCGACGCGGCCTTCAATTTCAGCGCGCATTTGGATCCAGGCTTGAAAGTTCGCATAAAAGCCGTCGTCAATAGCCGGCGTCGCGACGTGTTCGAAGGGGCTCAAGTGCCGGTCGCTCTTTAGCCGCTCGTAGAGTTCGAGGTCCTTATCGATCTCTCGCCGGCCCTCGTGCGTCAAATATGAGACCCGAGCGCAGCGGGCTGCCGAAATCCGCTTGCGCGTTTCGAGCGGCAGACCGCGTTCGTCCGGCTGAAGCAGCGGCGTATGCCACGCGTCGTACGCAAGCGCTTCCGGCCTGCTCGTAGCGATCGCCTCACGCATCAGCATCGCGGCCTTGCGAATCTCGGGCTGCGCGTTGCTCGAACAACGCAGCTCAAAGAAGTTATCCCATTGGGTTGCCGTCACGATGACGGTGTGCCAAAGAAACGGCTCAAGGATGCGGTTGAGCTCCTGCTTGTGAACCTTCAAGTCGAGCAACTCTCGAGCGCGTGCGACCGCGTCGTCGCGCGCCCGCAACCAAACCCGCTGCGCGGCCTCCGCCTCTTCTACGGACAGCAAATCGCTGGCAGACATTCCGGCTTTATTGCGTCCCCACTCCAACGGCAACACGGGATCCTGCTCGACCCGCTCGATCAGCTTCGTCGTCGGTATTGCGCGGCTGCTCGCTGAATTTCTTGACAGGCTTCGGTGCGTGTTAAACTCGGCGAGCACGAAGCGCGGAAAGCTTACCTCGAGCGTGGTAAGCCGGACTCCGAGCGGACTGACGGAGTCCAGCAGAACGCGCGCACTGTACGCCACGAGCGGCGTTAGGGGTTAACCGCGATAACGTAAGAACGCGGGAACGTCGATATCGTCCATCGTCACGGGCGCGACCGCATCCAGCTTGCCCGTATCGAACGTATAGCCCCCCTGCGCGTTGCGATAGCCGCGCCGCGAGCCGAAGCCCGCAGCCAAAACGGTGACGCGCACTTTTCCGGACATCGTGGGATCTATTGATGCGCCGAAAATGATCTGCGCCTCGGAGTCCACCGCGCGGCTGATCATTTCTGCGGCCTCGTTCACTTCGTACATCGCCATGTCGGGGCCGCCCGTAATGTTGAAGATGACGCCGTGCGCGCCTTCCACGGTCGTCTCGAGCAACGGCGACGCGATAGCTTTCTGCGCTGCGTCGGCCGCGCGATGCTCGCCGCTCCCCTCACCGATGCCCATCATCGCCGACCCCGCGTCGCTCATGATCGTCTTGACGTCGGCAAAATCCAGATTAATGAGCCCCGGCTGGGTGATGAGATCGGTGATGCCCGCGATTCCTTGGCGCAGCACGTCGTCTGCGTACGAGAACGCTTCGTTGAGCGGCGTCTTCTTTTCGATCACCTGCAAGATGCGCTCGTTTGGAATCGTGATCAGCGTGTCGACCTTCGCCTCGAGTTCGGCGATCCCGTTCTCGGCAATCTGCATGCGTTTTCTACCCTCGAACGCGAAGGGCTTCGTGACGACCGCGATCGTCAACGCGCCAGATTCGCGCGCCAGTTCCGCGATGACCGGCGCCGCACCGGTGCCGGTCCCGCCGCCCATTCCGGCGGTCAAAAAAACGAGATCGGCCCCCTCGAGAACGAGCGACAGATCCTCGCGCGAGCCTTCGGCTGCCTCGCGTCCGAGTGTCGGATTTGCGCCGGCTCCCAACCCCCGCGTCTGACCGCCCCCGATGTGAACGCGATTCTCGGTGAGTGCGCCGCGCAGAGCCTGGACGTCGGAGTTTACCGCGAAGAAATCTACCCCGCTCAGTCCGCCCGCGATCATCCGATTGACGGCATTGCAACCGCCGCCGCCGATTCCGATGACTTTGATCGTCGCTGCGTGCTCGGGCTCGGAAATGGAACGTCGTGCTTCAGCCATTGGTTCGGGTGCCTCCGTCAAGCGTAAAGTATCGTGCTAGGTCCAAAGATCCGCCAGCCATCGCTGGACTTTCGTGACTACCGCGTTTGCGCGCCGGCTGCTGCGTAGCACGTCGTCGCGGTCGCCGTTCGCGCCGAAGAGCACTAGACCCATTGCGGTCGCGTACTGCGGGGCCGCCATTGATTCCGTCAGTCCGCTGATGGTATTGGGCGTTCCTATCCGTACCGGCAAGCCGAATACCTCCTCGGCGATTCGTTCGATCCCCGGAAGCTGCGCGCCGCCTCCTGTAAGGACCACTTCCCCCAGCACCAAATCTCGCGGCACGTTCTCGACGATCTTCTGCTTGGCCATGCGTAGCGTTTCGAGTACGCGTGGGACGACGATCTGGTGCAACTCCACCGTCGAATGCTCTCGCATCGCCCGCCCGTCGAGCGTGCGGACGTCAAAACGCTCTTCCACTTCGGTGGCGCCGAGTCGCTTCTTGACCGCCTCCGCCTCCGCGAGCGTCGTCTTGAGACCGAGCGAGATGTCGCTCGTCAGGACGTTTCCGCCAACCGGGATCGTCGCCGTGTAGATGGCGCTGCCCAACGAATAGACCGCGATGTCGGTCGTTCCTCCGCCGATGTCGAGTAGCACGACTCCGACCTGCTTCTCTTCTTGTAAGAGCGTCGCGGCGGAGCTGGCCAGCGGCTCGAAGACCACCCCGAGCGTCTCCAAGCCGGCTCGCTGCACGCACTTGAGGACGTTAGTGATGAAGCTGCTGCTTCCGGTGACGATGTGAGTGTCGACCTCCAGACGTCCTCCGGCCATGCCGACCGGGTCGTTGACGCCCTCTTGGCCGTCTACGGTGAAGTACCGCGGCAGGGCGTGGATGATCTGGCGGTCACTGGGGAGGTTGATGATCTTGCTCGCATCAACGACCCTGCGCACGTCGCTCGAGCTAACCTCGCGGTCATCGCCGGAGACCGCGACCACCGCCCGATTGTTCGTGCTGCGAATATGGTCGCCGGTGATCCCGACGAAGACCTCGTTGAAATGCAGCCCGGCCATCCGCTCGGCCTTCTCGGTTGCGGCTTCGATCGACTTGATCGTCTCCTCTAAGTCGACCACCACGCCTTTGCGCATCCCGTACGAAGGCGCCTCACCGACGCCAACGATCTCGAGGCCGGCGGAGCCGCTGACGGCGACAACGGTGCAGGTTTTGGTCGTCCCGATATCCAGCCCGCATACCGTCTCGTGCTTCATCCGCTCCGCGCTACCTGTCCTTAGAAATCCCGGTTAACCACGATATATTGTGGTCCATCTCAACGAATCCTACTACTCATTGAGGGACCGATCGAGTTAAGCAAGCCTTGGCGAGCGCCACGTCATCTCCTTGCGGAGAACCTCGTAAAGGTGTGGAGAAGCTGTGCATTCCAAGCGAGCCGCGACTAAAACTGGGCGAAGGTCTTATCAAAAAGAACTCAAATGATCTGCTGAAAATAGGTCGCCGTGCTCTAGGAGCGCGGCGAGCCTATGAGTTATTATGCAACTTTCAACCGCTGCTGACTGGGAGTTCGTCCTTGTGAATCGCACCTCTGTAATCGCTGCATTCTCTCTCGCCTCGCTGTTGCCGTCGACCGCGCTTGCCGCCTCGGTGACCTCGACTGCCATTCCCGACGGTACCTACACCGTCAAGGTCGTCAAGGTTATCGATGCAAAGCACGTGGACGTCATGATGGACAACGGTCAGGAGGCGACGCTGCCGGCGGGGCGATCGTATGTCGACTTCTCGAAAGTCCAACCAAACGATCAGATCAAGCTCTCCCTCATCGGCGGCAACGTCATGGTCTACGTCGATCTGACGAGTCACTAAGCCGATCGGCTAGCGGTACACGAGTACGGGCGCGGCGGGCGCGCGCAGGTCGATTGCTGCAACGCGCCGTTGACGGCCGACCACCTGCGCGAGAATCGCGTTTGCAAGCGTCAGCTTTTCAGGCAGGTCGTTTTGCGTGCCGAGAAGCAGCCGCAAGCCGCCCTGGATCGTAACCACCAGACCGCCGTAGCGGTCGAACTGCAGTTCCGAAGGGATGATTCGCCGAGCCGCCATCGCCTCATAGGCATCGCGCAGTTCGGTTGCGTCGCGCGAGCGTAGGTACTCGCCGGGCGTCACGTCGGCGTCCGATTCCACCAGCAATACGGGGAGACTCTCGTCGCCGCTTGCAGGTGCGAGCACCCGCAGATCGCGGTCGACGACGGCATCGCCCACAGGGCTGCGCAAAACCGCAAACGGAACCCGCTCGACCACCAGGATCCGAATCGCCGAGGGCGGCACGCGATGAACGTGGACCGCGCCGACGTACGGAATCGCCGCTATGCGGCTCGCGATTGCGCCGGTATTTTGGAGCCAGATGCTGACGTGTGAGGGGATCTCCGCCCGGCGCAGGATCTCCGCGCTCGACACTTGGTGGTTTCCGCTAACGGCAACCTGTGTCGGATTGAATCCGGACCACGTTCCCCCGACCGAAAGTGCCGCCAAAACGAGTACTCCAACCAGCGCGATCGGTATCCAGAACGGCTTTAGCCGCGCTATCGGCGAGGCTCTGCGCCGGCGAGCTTTCACGCGCACGTCAGCACGTACTTTTCGATCGCCTCCGCAACTCCATCGTGCGCCACGTCGGCGACAACCGAATCGGCGATTGCCTTCAGCGCCGAAGGCGCGGACCCCATCGCGACGGCGAAGCCCGCAGCTTCGAGCAGCGGCGCGTCGTTCCAAGAGTCGCCGATCGCGATAGTTCGCTCGATGCCGATGCCAAGCCGCGCCGCAACGAACCGAAGGGCGACGCCTTTATCTACGTTTCGATCGAGCACCTCGACAAACTCCGGCAAGCTGCGCGTAACGGTCGCTCGGCGTTCGAACAGCCCGCTGAGTTTTTCGGCGTATGCAGCCGCGACCGGCTCGTCTGCGACAATGACCGCCTTGGTAGCGGGGCTGTAGGCAAACGCCTCCCGTAACGACGGAACGACCACGGGCTGCGTCATCGCCAATGAAGCATAAAACTCCGAGAAGCGGTTGTGCGTCTCGCAATAGTATTCGTCGTTGCGATAGAGCTGCAAGTGCATTCCGTCGCGCTCGGTTAACCCGATGAGCTCGCGCACGATTTCGTTGCCGAGTGCGGTGTGCGCCAGCACGTCGTCGGTCTCCGGATCGATGATCGCAGCTCCCTGATAGCAGATCAGCGGCGTCGCGAACCCGAGCTCACGCGCGAACGGCAGCGTAGCCCGATACATGCGACCGGTCACCAAACAGCCGACGGCACCGGCCGCCTTCATCCGTTCAATCGCATCGCGTACGCTTTTAGAAATCGTAAGGTCGCGCCCGACTAGGGTTCCGTCCACGTCGAGCGCCACGAGCCGAGATGGCGGCGTCAATTACCGCACCTCATGCGAGCGCTTTGCGCGCGGTGCGGCAACCCATCGAACTCCGCCAGAGCCTCAAGCATCGGCGCATCGTTCGTGATTCGCTCCAGCGTGTTCTCTATCACGCTGAAACCTCGAGTGAAATCGCTCAAAGACAGACTCGAAGCGAAACGGGCCGTCCCGGCCGTCGGAACGACGTGACTCGTCCCGGCGAGGTACTCGCCGCTCACCGCCGGTGTCATGTCACCGACGAACACGGTTCCGGCCGTGTAAATGCGATCCAAATACGCCGAAGCGTCGCGGACCTGCAAGCAAAGATACGCCGGTGCCACCCGATTGACGAACTCGAAAAGCTCTTCTCTCGAGCTCGCCTCTACGAGCCGGCAGCGCTTGGAAATCGCTTCGGTGACGAACTCTTGCCGATCCAAGGTTCGCAGATCGAGCGTGTCGACAAGTTGGGCGACCGCCTCTAGTAACGGTCTCGATTCCGACAGGACGGCCAACCGGACAACTCCGGGGAGTTCGGCTTGCGCCAACAGCTCCCCGACGACATATTCACTATTTGCGCCGTCATCAGCGACGATTAACACTTCGGCAGGACCTGCGAGCGCGTCGATCCCGCACCGGCCAAAGACCTGTCGTTTCGCCTCCGTCGTCCACACGCCGCCGCGCCCGACGATCTTTTCGACCGGTGCCATAGAATAGGTGCCGAGCGCGGCGGCCGCGATGGCCTGCGCGCCGCCGACGGCGTACAACTCGTCGACTGCGCAAAGCGCGCACGCAAAAAGCACCGCTGCGGACGTGCTATCGATTGCGGCCGGTGAGAGCACGATGACGCGTGGGACGCCGGCGATCTTTGCGGGGACCGCGCCCATTAAGACCGACACCGCGGCTCCGGTTCGTGGCGCGTAGATCGCGACCGATCGTAAAGGGCGCCGCGCGAGCGCGTACCGCGTTCCATCCTCCTCGGCGTACGATATGTCGGGCTGTCGTTGCCGCGCGTGAAAGCGCCCGATTCGCTCTTTGGCTAATTCCAGCGCCGCACCAATCTCTCGCGATACCATCGATCTCGCGCCCTCCAGAATTGGTATCGGCACGCGCAACTTCGAAAGTTCGAACGATTCATCGTCAAAGCGGCGGGCGTACCCGAGTATCGCGCCGTCACCGCTCGCGCGAACGTCCTGGACGATCTGCGACACTTCGGCGACGACGGGTTCGGGAGGATTCCAGCCGGTCTCGAGGAGCCCAGCCAACGCGGCCGTATCGGAGGCCGCGACGACGTTCATCAGAGGCTGCCGAGGTCGAGCGTGCCTTCGCGCACGCCGTTGCGATCGAAGATGCACTCGAGTTCGTGGCGCACTCGAGCGTCGCTCGCTATCGCGCGGCCGACGCGCTGCGAGCGCCCCCGCACGTGCATCACGACCGGCACTTCGCCGGGCCACTCGTCGATCAGCCGGGCCAACCGATCGATCTGCTCGCGATGCGTTACTACTACGTGCCATCCGCGCACCGCGCCGGAAGGCGAAGGCGTTGCGGGAGCAACAAAGGCGGAGACTTCGTTGGCCGCAACCGAAAGCTCGACGCGAGGTTCGTCACCCGGCGCGGCGCCCGGTCGTTCGCGCAACCGCAACCTTCCCTTGACGACGAGAATCGCGTCGTTCTCAAAGAGATGCTGTACTTGAGGGTAGACTTTCGCGAAGAGCACGACGTCAATCAGACCGGTAGTATCCTCGAGTTGCGCGATCAATATTTGTTGGCCGGCCTTCGTGAGCGAGCGGCGAACTCCGGTCACGGTGCCGGCAAGGGTCACCGCGGAGTCGTCCGAAAGGGCTCGTAACTCTTTGACCGGTACCGCACCGGCGCGCGTCAAGAGCGGCGCGATCTCGGCCAGCGGATGTCCCGAGACAAAGACGCCCAACGTCTCGCGCTCCCACGAGAGCATCTCTCGCGTCGTCGGTGCGGCTAGGCTCGGCAACTTCGGGGCCAGCGTCGGCGCCTGCGCGCCCGCGTCGCCGAAGAGCGAGACCTGGCCGAGCTCGGCGTCGCGTGTAGTTCGCGCGGCGAGCTCGAGCGCCGTATCGAGCGCCGCGATTTTCTGAGCGCGATTGCCTTCTAGTCCGTCGAGTGCGCCGCATTTTATCAGCGCCTCGAAGACACGCCGATTCACCTGTTTAGCGTCGACGCGCGCGGCGAGATCGAAGAGATCCCCAAACCGTCCGCCGGCGTCGCGCGTCTCGATCATGTTGCGGACGGCGGCCTCGCCGACGCCTTTGACGGCGGCAAGACCGAAACGAATCGCGCTGCCGACGACGGCAAAGTCTACCAACGACTCGTTGACGTCCGGCGGTAAGACGTCAATGCCTACTTTCTTCGCTTCGTCTATGTACTCGGCGAGCTTCTCGGTCTTGTCTTTCACCGACGTCATCAACGCCGCCAGATATTGCAGCGGATGATTGGCCTTCAGATACGCAGTCTCATAGGCGATCCAGGCGTACGCTGCGGCGTGCGCCTTGTTGAAGGCATAGCCCGCGAAGGGCTCGATGTAGTGGAAGAGCCGCTCGGCGAGTCCGCGGTCGATTTCGGACGTCGAGGCGGCGCCCGTCACGAACTTCTCCTGGTAGAACGGAATTTTCTCTTTCTGCTTCTTGCTGATGACCTTGCGCAGTTCGTCAACTTCGGTCAGGCTGAAGCCGGCGATCTCCCTCGACATCCGCATCACTTGGTCTTGATAGAGCGGCGTGCCGTAGGTCTCCGAAAGAATCGGCTCGAGTTTGGCATGCAGATACTGCGGCTTCGAGCGGCCGTGCTTGATGGCGATATATTGCGGAATCAACTCCATCGGGCCCGGGCGATAGAGCGCGACGAGCGCCATGATATCGTCGAATCGCGACGGCTGCAGCTCGGCGCAGACCCGCTTCATCCCTTCGGACTCGAGCTGAAACACGCCGACCGTCTCGCCGCGACCGAGCATTTCGTAGGTTCGCACGTCGTCGAATGGAATCGTGGATAGCTCGAAATGAGGGTCTACCGTCCTGCGGATCTCGCGTACGGCGTTCTCCATTACGGTCAGGTTACGCAAGCCGAGAAAGTCCATCTTCAGCAGGCCGATTCGCTCGATGGAGTCCATGTCGTACTGCGTGTTCACGCCGCCGTCTCCGAACCGGCAGAGCGGCGTGTATTCCACTAGAGGTCCAGCCGAAATGACGACGCCCGCGG
This sequence comes from Candidatus Cybelea sp., assembly GCA_049695635.1. Classification (GTDB taxonomy): domain Bacteria; phylum Vulcanimicrobiota; class Vulcanimicrobiia; order Vulcanimicrobiales; family Vulcanimicrobiaceae; genus Cybelea. Next base: position 23,033 of record JBAVSO010000005.1, read on the forward strand.
CGTGGGTGCCCGCGTTGCGCGCGAGTCCTTCGATTTCTTTAGCCGTGTCGAGCAGCTTACGCATTTCCGGCTGGGCGCTATAGATTGCTTTGAGCTCCGCGATCTGCTCGATCGCGCGCTTGATCGAAAAGCCGCCCGCCCCCGACGGAACGAGCTTCGCGATCCGGTCTACGTCCGGCAGCGGCACGCCGAGCGCTCGGCCCGCGTCACGAATCGCCGCGCGCGCCGCCATCGTTCCGAACGTAACGATCTGTGCGACGCGATCCTTTCCGTACTTTTCGGTGACGTACGCGATGACTTCGTCCCGCCGCTCGACGCAGAAGTCGGTGTCAATATCGGGCATCGAGATGCGCTCCGGATTGAGGAAACGCTCGAACAGCAGGTTGAAACGCAGCGGATCGAGGTCCGTGATCCTCAAGCAGTACGCGACGAGGGAGCCAACTGCCGAACCGCGCCCCGGCCCGACCGGAATTCCGCGGTCACGCGCGTACTTGACGAAATCCCAGACGATCAGAAAGTAGGAAGAGAACCCCATTTTCGTGATGACGCCGAGCTCGTACTCCAAGCGCTCGCGCAGGGTCGCATCGTTTGCGACGCGCTCCTCACCGTACCGATCTCGCAATCCCAGCTCGCAGAGCTCGCGCAGATACTCAGCGTCGCCGCGCACCGGCGCGTCGTCGCTCTGCGGCACGGGATACTGCGGCAGGTGAAAGACCTTTTCGGGAATGCGGATATCAACGCGTTCGGCGATTCTAACGGTGTTCTCGCAAGCCTCGGGCAGATCGCTCCAAAGCTCGCGCATCTCGTCGGGCGACTTGAGGTAGAACTGGTCGGAATAGAATTTCATTCGATTCGTATCGGAGATGGTCTTGCCCGTCCCGATGCAGAGTAAGACGTCGTGTGCCGCGGCGTCCTTCTGTTCGAGATAGTGCGCATCATTGGTAGCGACGATCGGCACCTCGAGCTCGCGCGCGACTCGCACGAGACCCTCGTTGATAGCATCCTGCTCGGGCATGCCATGACGCATGACTTCCACGTAGAAGCGGTCGCCGAAGATTTCCACGTAGGTTTTCGCGTTGCGCAGCGCGCTCGCGTAGTCGCCGCGCAACAACGGCGCTGCGACCAATCCCGACATGCACCCCGAGAGCGCGATCAGGCCATCGTTGTGCTTGGCGAGAAGCTCGAGATCGATCCGCGGCTTATAATAGTAGCCCTCGAGGAAGCCTTTCGAGACGAGCATCATGAGATTTCGGTAACCGACCAGATCCGCGGCCAAGAGCGTGACGTGGGCCTCTTCGCGAGCCGTTCGATCGAAGCGTCCGCGCGGGGCCAAATAGGCTTCGCAGCCTAGAATCGGCGTAAGCCGCAACTCGCGTGCGGCATAGTAAAACTCCATCGCGCCGTACATGACGCCGTGATCCGTCAACGCAACTGCGGTGGCTCCGAGCTCCGCCGCCCGGCGGCACAACCCCGCCCTTAACTCGCCCGGGCGGTCGATTCGGCAAGCGCCGTCGAGCAAAGAGTATTCCGAATGGACGTGGAGGTGGACGAACTGAGTCACGCGGACCGACTGCAAGGCACGTTGACGTTTACCCTAAGTGCCGCGCGCGACCCTTGTGCTACTGATCGATCGCTCGGGCTTCGCGCAACATCTGAAGGACGCGGTCGACGGGCAGCGCGTAGACCGTCACGCCATTTCTTCCCGTCATCGTCTTGGCTTCGAAGAGCGCATCATAGATAGCGGCTTGCGTTGCCTCGGCCGTCGCCGTGTAGAGCGCGTCCAGCGCGTCGTCGTCCTCGAGAATCGGTGCCTTCGGCGCAGCAACGGTAAAGTCGGCGACGCGTTCGAAGACGCGAGATGTCGAAAACGCAACGATAAGGTCTCCGCTGCCGACCGACGAGGTCAGCCCGGTTCGGGCCATGCCCATGGCGGCGCGAAGCGCGAGGGCCCGCAGCTGGCGGCTATCGAGCGGTGCGTCCGTCGCGATCACGATGATAATGCTTCCCGATCCCAGCCGGCCCTTGAGCGTAACCCTCTTGGGAAAAACCGGCCGATACTCGCTCTTGAGCCGTTCGCCGACCGGAACGCCTACGATGGTAAGCTGACGCCGGCTGCTTCCGGTGTTGTCGTTTACGAGCACGCCGACGCGATAGGCGCCGGCGTCGCTCGGCAACACGCGCGATGCAGATCCGATACCGGCGCGGAAACCGAAGGCATTCATCGCGGTGCCGGCGCCGACGCTCCCGCGCGCGAACTGGCCGGCTCGCGCTGAGTTGAGCAGCGCCACCACGTCGCTTGCCGTGACTGCGCGGGCCTGAATGTCGTTAAGTAGTCCATCGTCGCACTCGGCGACGACCGGGAGCGGCACGTCGTCGCCGCGACCGACGCGGGGATGACGCTCGATCACCCAGCTCACGACGCCGTCGGCCGCCCTTCCCACATCGAGCGTGTTGGTGAGGACTACGGGCTCTTCAAGGTAACCCGACTCCTCGATCCAGTGCGTGCCCGTCAGCTCGCCGTTGCCGTTGAAAGCAAAGAAAGCGGCCGAGACCTTGTGATCCCAGGGATCGGCGTTGGGAAGAACGGCCGTCGCCCCGGTCCGAATATCGCTTCCCTCGATCTTGGTAATATGTGCGACCTGGACGCCTGCGACATCGGTAATACCATCCAGCGGGCCGGTCGCAAAAAATCCAAAATGGAAAGGCAAAACGGCGCGCGAGGCCGCGGCCGCGGCAAGCACAATCGCGGCCGTGCCCGGGAATATAAGCATCCAGCGCATGCCTCTGCATTGGACGCAGGCGTCGAGGGTCGCCTGCAGGCTCGCCCGTCCGGCCCGGAAAAGCATGGAAAGAACTCGTCACAAGGAGGCGCGCTATTCTTTCGACTCCGGCAAAACTCAAAGTCGTCAAGCTCTGGGAGAACCTTTCCGTTCCGACCCTGATCGAACATTCGCTCGCTCGGGGTGAAGGCGTGCTGGGAGCTGACGGGCAGCTCATCGTCGACACCCGGCCCCACACCGGCCGTTCGCCGAAGGACAAGTTCTTCGTGCGCGAGCCGTCGAGCGAAGAACACATCGACTGGAGCGAGTCAAATCAGGCGATCTCCACCGAACGCTTTGACGCTCTCTGGGATCGCGTGGCGGCCTACTTCTCGGAACGGGAAGCGTACAGCTTCGATTGCTATGCAGGCGCCGACGAGCGCTATCGCGTCGCCCTGCGCGTCTACACCGAGCTTCCCTGGCAGAGCCTTTTCGCGCGCCATCTTTTCATTACGCCCGACCGGGCGGAGCCCGACTTCGTTCCGGAGTTCACCGTCGTAGACGCCTCGCTCTTCTCCGCCGATCCCCAGCGGGATGGCACCCGGACCGGGACGTTCATTCTTGTGAACTTCGCGCGGCGCATCATTCTGATTGGCGGAACGCGCTACGCCGGCGAGATCAAGAAGTCCGTCTTTACGGTCATGAACTATCTTTTGCCGCTGCGCGATACCCTTCCAATGCATTGCTCGGCGAACGTGGGGCGCAGCGGTGACGTCGCGATTCTCTTCGGGCTCTCGGGAACCGGGAAGACGACGCTCTCTTCCGATTCGCGCCGGCCGCTCATCGGCGACGACGAGCATGGCTGGTCGGCCGACGGCGTCTTCAATTTCGAGGGCGGCTGCTACGCTAAGGTGATTCGACTCTCGTCCACCGCAGAGCCGGAGATCTGGGCTGCGACCCACCATTTTTCTACGGTGCTCGAGAATGTGGCGTACGATAAGGCGACGGGCGATCTCGACGTGGATTCCGACGCGAAAACCGAAAATACGCGAGCCGCTTATCCGCTCGAGTTCATCCCCAACGTGGTTCCGACGAGCCGTGCCGGTCATCCAAAGACGATCATCATGCTGACGGCCGATGCGTTCGGCGTGCTTCCCCCGATTGCCAAACTCTCCCGAGATCAAGCGATGTACCATTTTCTTTCCGGCTACACTGCCAAAGTTGCCGGAACGGAACGCGGCGTCAGCGAACCGCAGGCAACGTTCTCGACCTGCTTCGGCGCGCCGTTCATGGTGCATCACCCGACCGTTTACGCCGCGTTGCTCGGTCGAAAAATAGACGAACACGAGGTTGAGTGCTGGCTCGTCAACACCGGCTGGACCGGTGGTCCATACGGCGTCGGTCACCGAATGGCGATCGCGCATACGCGTGCGATGGTAAACGCCGCAATCGAAGGCCGGATTCCGGACGATTACGAGAGCGAGCCATTCTTCGGATTAAGAATTCCAAAACAGGTTCCTGACGTCCCGGGGGAGGTCTTGAACCCGCGCAACGCGTGGGCCGACGAAAGCGCGTACGACGAGCAAGCGCGCAAGCTTGCGCAGCTCTTCTTTGATAACTTCAAGCGCTTTGAGAATCACGTTTCGGACTCGATCAACGCGGTCGCTATTAGGCCGCTTGCTCGGTCCTAATCCGGCGTTCAGGCGTTTACTGGGAGGTTAGGCTAATATCAACCCCATGAAGATCAACCTCCTGGCCGCCGGTGCTTTCGCCGCCGCGCTGGCCCTACCGCTCGGCGTCTGCGCCCAGCAGCAGGGCCAGCCGCCCGCGTCGGCAGCGTACGGTCACACGACCCCCAGTCAAGCCCGGATCCAGCACAAGTGGGCAAAGCGATTCGGCAATCTTAACCTTTCAGGCGACCAGCAGCAGCACGTTCAATCGATCATCAACCAGTACTCGCAAGCTCACCCCGAGGGAAGCCCAGTCGACCGCGAAGCGAATCGCGACTTGCGGCGGCAACTCATGGGCGTTCTGACGAGCGACCAACAGAATCAGTTCCATCAGCAAATGCGCGCACGCCACGAGCAGATGCAACAGCGCCGCGGACAAAACCAATCGCAGGACCAGCAGCAGTATCAGCAGGGTCAACCCGAACAGCAGGGCCCACCCGATCGGCAAGGGCCTCCCGATCAGCAAGGCCCGCCGGACCAAGGCGGTCAACAACCTTCCGGGCCACCGCCGGCATAAAGTAACGAAAAACCGTTAGCCGGGTGACGGCGCGTAAACGACCGAAAGGGTCGGCATGCGCGCCGTAGTGCTTTTTCTCGTCCTCTTTCTCACGGCCGACGTCGGCGTTGTGCCCAGCTTACGCGTTCCGTCGGGGTTTTCGATCGAGACGGTCGCCCGCGTCGGCGGCCCCCGTGAGCTCGCCGCACTACCCAACGGCGATCTTCTCGTCGGCACCGAGGGCACGGATATCTACATCGTCACCGATGCGGAAGGGAACGCAGGCTCGCCGCGCATATTCGCTCGGTTCGACGACGATCGCGCCGCGGGCGTGACCTTTGCGGGCTCCCGCCGCGAGATTTACGTAGCGACGATGCACCACGTATACGCGATCGCCTATAGCGGCGCGAGCAGTGCCGGCCAAGTACGACGAATTGCGGACGTCCGGAGCGGGCCGATTGCGCCCGGTTCGGACGGCGATGTTCACACGACCACCTCCCTGGCATATACGAACGGGCGCGTCTTTGTGGCCGCTGGATCCTCGTGCAACGCAACGATGAACGGCGGCCGCAGCCCGTGCAGCGAAGTCGACCCCACACGCGCCGCGATTTCGGTGATGGATCCCGACGGTTCGAACTTCGCGCAACGGGCGAAGCGAATTCGCAACGCGATCGCGCTGGCGGTCAATCCCGAGACCGGCTCGCTTTGGGTCGGTGACGCGGGGCAGGACGACTTGCAGTCCGGCCACCCCTACGAGTTCCTCGACAATCTCTCCTCGCATCCGGGCGACGCCGACTACGGCTGGCCCGAATGCGAGGAAGATCACCACGCTTACGTGTCCGGGTACGACTGCTCGAGAACGGTCGAACCGCTCGTTGTACTTCCCGCCTACTCCACCGTCATCGGCGCAACGTTCTACCCCGTTCATCAACTCGGCCCGCACGCGTTTCCGCCGCGCTATCGAGGCGGCCTCTTCGTTGCGGTTCACGGTTCCTGGCATCGCAACCGGGACGGATGCTACGCCGCGCCCTCCCGCGTTGTTTTCGTCGCGATGAAAGGAGATTGGCCGGAACGGCCCGTCGACTGGAACGATCCGACGACCCAGTGGACGGATTTCGTGACGGGATTTCAAAACGGTTGCGTGTCGCGCATCGGGCGGGCAACCGGCATTGCGGTCGGTGCGAAGGGTTCGCTCTTCGTCGGCGACGATGCCGCCGGTGCAATCTATCGCGTCAGGCCGCAACGTGGCTGAAAGGCTGGCAATTTTGGTCGGCGGCGGTCCCGCGCCCGGCATCAACGGAGTCATCGCCTCTGCAGCGATGGAAGCATCCAAGTGCGGTTTGCGTCCGATCGGGATCTACGACGGTTATCACGATCTCGCCGCCGGTTGCGAGCCGCAGCTCGTCGATCTAACGTTCGATCGCGTTTCGAGAATCCACACCAGCGGCGGTTCGATCTTGCGAACTTCGCGCACGAATCCGGCCAAGGACGAAGCAACCCTTCGGCGATGCGTTGAGTCGCTCGAGCAGCTCGACATGCGATATCTCGTCTGCATCGGCGGCGACGACACGACCTACGGTGCGGCCAAGATCGCGGAGCGCACGCACGGGCGCATCGGCGTCGCCACGGTACCGAAGACGATCGACAACGACCTTCCCCTACCCGAGAATGCGCCAACATTCGGTTTCGAAACGGCGCGTTCGGTCGGCGCCGGAATTCTTGAAAGCCTGATGGAGGATGCTCGCACCACCGAACGCTGGTACGTCGTCGTCTGCATGGGTCGAAAGTCCGGATCGCTAGCGCTCGGAATGTGCAAGGCGGCGGGTTCTACACTCGCCGTTCTACCCGAGGAGTTCGCCGAGAAAACGTCCCTCGCGGCGATCGCCGATACGATCGTCGGCGCAATCATCAAACGCCGCGCGCTCGGGCGATTGCACGGCCTTGCAGTCGTCGCCGAGGGGATCGCGGAGCTGATTTGGGACGACGTCTCGCGCGGGAGCGAGCACTTCGGCCGGGATTCTTTTGGAAACGTGAGCCTTGCCGACGTTCCACTCGGAATGATTCTGCGCGACGCGATTCGCGCGCGTTTAGCCGAGATTGGTGTTAACTCGGTCGTACATGCCAAAGACATCGGCTACGAACTGCGATGCGCAAAGCCGGTTCCGTTCGACGTCGATTACACGCGAACGCTAGGCTTCGGTGCCGTTCGCTACTTGGTCGACGGCGGCAGCGGCGCGCTGATAGCGCTCGAAGGCGGAAACGTCCGCCCCGTCTCGCTTGCGGACTTGCTCGACCCGCAAACGGGGCGTATCCGAACGCGTCGAGTCGACCTTCGCACCGAAGCCTACCGCGTCGCACGCGATTACATGGTTTATCTCGAGCCGGCGGACTTTACGGATCAGGTGAAGCTTGAGAAGCTCGCAGCACAGACCACGCTTCCCGCGTCGCAGTTTCGTGCGTCCTTCGAGCCGATCGCGTTGCCCTGACTCAATCTCCGGTTGGAACGATGCCGATCCGCTCGACCATGAGCACTACCGACTTTTCGGGTGATCGCGGGCGATGGACCGTTCCCTTGGGCACGGTGAAGCCTTGGTTGCGGCGCAAAAGGACCGGGCCTTCGGCTTCAATGTCCAGGTAGATCTCGCCGTCAAGGACGAGGAAGAACTCGTCTTGATCGTCGTGTTTATGCCAAGGGAACTCCCCCTTGAAGATCCCGAGCCGGACGACCGCATCGTTGACGGTCGTCAGCGTCCGATTGTACCAGGGCTCGTGCGCCGCGGCCTCTGCGGCGATGTCGACCACGGTAAGGTAGCCGTACTTGTTTTCCTCTTCGTTCGTATAGCCGATCGTCTGCAGATCGCTCATATTCGTCCTCCGCTACACCCCGCTATTCGACGCCGCCCGCTCCAATTGCGCACCCGCATCCAACTCGACTCTAAGGTGGCGACGAAAAGAGCCCGCCGTATTGAGCGGCGGGCTCTTTCACCGAATAAATCTGGCACCGTCCTACTTTCGAGGGGCCCTGCGGCCCGACTATCATCGGCGCTGGCGGGCTTAACTGCCGTGTTCGGGATGGGAACGGGTGGGACCCCGCCGCCATGGGCGCCAGAAACCTTTTCTATCCTTGGTCCCCGAGCGCGATGGCGAGCCGGAGCTCGAGCCGATCGCGCCGGGAAGATTTAAAGCTGCACAGAGAAGAACTTCCAGTGTCGCGACAAGCGCACTCGTTAGTTTAAAATATCCGAGCGATTAGTACCGGTCAGCTCCACGCCTTGCGACGCTTCCACCTCCGGCCTATCAACGTGGTAGTCTACCACGACTCTTCACCCTTGCGGGATTGAGATCTCATCTTGGAGTCAGTTTCACGCTTATATGCTTTCAGCGTTTATCTGATCCGAACATAGCTACCCGGCTATGCTCCTGGCGGAACAACCGGTTCACCAGAGGTTCGTTCGACCCGGTCCTCTCGTACTAGGGTCCAATCTCCTCAAATCTCCTGCGCCCACAGCGGATAGGGACCGAACTGTCTCACGACGTTCTGAACCCAGATCGCGTACCGCTTTAATGGGCGAACAGCCCAACCCTTGGGACCTATTACAGCCCCAGGATGCGACGATCCGACATCGCGCGTTCTCCATCGTTTCCGATGGCGCAGACTATATCTTCACCCTGCCCGGAAAACCGGGCGAGGGGCCGGCGTATGATAGCAGCCATAGATTTGGTCGATCGCTCCACCAGCGGCGCGCTATCTCACCATTCCACACAACGTGGTAATGGATCAGTCGTTACGGGGTCATGACGGACGTGTCGTCTGTCAGACTTCCCACGGTATTGTCCTCGGCTCGCCCACGAGCCGGTCGGAGTTCACCGTTATAAGCCGGAACTTTAGATGATGTTTCCACCACCTCACCCCTTATGTTGAGGTGCCAAACCTCCCCGTCGATGTGGACTCTTGGGGGAGATAAGCCTGTTATCCCCGGAGTAGCTTTTATCCGATAAGCGACGGCCCTTCCATTCGGAACCGCCGGATCACTTAGCCCTGCTTTCGCACCTGCTCGACCTGTCCGTCTCGCAGTTAAGCTCCCTTATGCCTATGCACTCTGTACGAACGGTTTCTGACCGTCCTGAGGGAACCTTTGGGCGCCTCCGTTACTCTTTAGGAGGCGACCGCCCCAGTCAAACTGCCCACCTGACCATGTCCTACCACCGGATTACGGCGGCTAGTTAGAATCCCAAGATCATCAGGGTGGTATCCCAACGTTGCCTCCCCGACGACTAGCGCCGCCGGATCATCGGCTCCCACCTATCCTGTACAGACAATCTCAGAACCCAAGATCAGGATACAGTAAAGCTTCACGGGGTCTTTCCGTCCTGCTGCGGGTAACCAGCATCTTCACTGGTACTGCAATTTCGCCGGGATCCCCATCGAGACAGTGCCCAAGTCGTTACTCCATTCGTGCAGGTCGGAACTTACCCGACAAGGAATTTCGCTACCTTAGGACGGTTATAGTTACCGCCGCCGTTTACTGGGGCTTCAGTTCGCCGCTTCGCTTGCGCTGACGACTCCCTTTAACCTTCCAGCACCGGGCAGGAGTCAGCCCCTATACGTC
>JBAVSO010000006.1:0-32677 GCA_049695635.1 Candidatus Cybelea sp.
TATTATGGGGCACACGATCGAGGCGCTCTTGCGGACCTATGCGCACGTCAAACCGGATGCGCAACGCGAGAAACGTCTTGCAATCGAGAAGCTCTCAACTCGGCTCGAGGCTGCTGGCCGCCGGCGAACCTGAAAAGCAATGGTGCACGAATGGTGCACGGATCGCCCGGTATGTGCGGAAAACGCCTTATTTCAAGGGCTCTTTTGGTAGCGCCAACGGGAATCGAACCCGCAAATCGGGTCCCGGCCGCTCCCGTCGAATACCGAATAATTCTTTCCTGTACGAGCTTTCGCGTTTTCGAGTCCCTTCTAGTCCCTTCGAATCCGGCCGAGTTTTGCTTAGTCCGTTAGATCGCCGTTAGAGGAGCGAGCGGCTATCCGCCCGGCGTGTAGGACGCCGTCGGAGATCGTACTTCGGGAGCCGTAGACGCAACTTAGCCGACGCCTCCCTAATGCGACTGCCCGCGCGCAACTTCCGCCTTATCCGCGGCATAACTCGTGGTCTCAGATCGCTACGATGGAATCCAGCCAGCCTAGTGAGTAATCTTTCCCTCTTAGCTTGGGCTTGGTTTTCACATATTCCTCATGGCTTCTCGCAATAATCGATGGCATGAGTATCGGCCGAACTCTTAAAACCTACACTCCCCTACTTTGGAGGCACTTTTCATGCGAATACCATCGCTTCTCAGTATATCTCTGGCAGCGATGCTTTTTGCGGCATGCTCCTCGAACGATGCATTGACTGCAGCCAATCCCCCGCCGTCAAATCACGTGGCACAGGACGCCAAGCGCCTTAACAGCAAGAGCCGACTGCTTTACGTATCTGACGAACTGAACGATGTCATCGACATCTATTCGGTGCCTGGATATTCTAAAGTTGGCGAGATCTCGAACGGGATCGAGGACCCTGAAGGGATTGCTACCGACGAAAACGGTAACTTGTACGTTGCAAACCTTTTCAACGGTACGGTAACGATCTATAAGCCCAACACGACAAGCCCGTATCGCACCTTGATTGAATCCCACGCAACGGAGGACGTCGCCGTTGCGACAAACGGTTACGTCCTCGCCGGTGACGGCGCCGGCGGCGTCGATGTCTTCGCGCCCGGAGAGACTAGCCCAAGCGCGCGGCTAACCAACTCGGGTATCAGTGTCGTCAGTGGTGTTGGCGTGGATGCGAACAACAATGTTTACGCCGCCGGGATAAACGCGAGCCGGAAAGGCGTGGTCATCGAGTACACCGATATGACGGGCGGCGGTACCAATCTCGGTCTGCAGGATTTGGAGTCACCGCATGGCGTCTTCATCGACAAGAATGACGACGTCGTTGTGTCCGACGCCGTCGCCGACGAGATTTTCATCTATCCGCAGGGCAAGACCTCGCCCTCCTCGGAGATCTCAGTCCCGAACGCCAATCGTAGCGCCGTCAACAAGCAAGAGAACCTCATCTACGTCCCGCAGGGCCACACGGACCACGTCGAGGTCCTCGATTATCCCAGCGGTACGGGTGTGAAAAGATTCTCGATTGGAGGCTTCGCTTTAGGAACCGCGCTAAGTCCCGCACCGCCGCCGTAAGAACAGAACTGCGGTTTGGCCAGCCGGCTTAAGAATCAATACGTAGGCGAAGAACCAGAATGCCCAAAGGCGATGACTCGGCCCGGAACCGCGTGCAACTCCGCCGACTTTGACTGTACGTGGCCGTTCAAAGCCGTCCCGGCGACGAGGATAAAGAGCCTCGCGAGAAGTTATATCTGGCAAGGCTCTTTTCGCTTCTCCGGATGTTGGACTCGAACCAATAATCGGGGCGAAAACGGACAGCGCGACGAGGCCTGGTTCAAGCGTGAGATTGCGCCGAAGCTCGATGCTTTCTCCCTCGAGGAGATCGCCGACGTGACGGCCCTATCGCTCGCCGCCTGTTTCCGGATCCGAGCCGGCGCGCGCGTTCCTCATCCGCGGCACTGGGAACCGCTACTGAGGATCGTCCAATAGTTGTAACAAGGAGCACTCAGCCCACATCACGATGAAAGAATACGTCTACGAAGTGCGGGAACGCCTGCCGCAGGGATGAAGCGCCGCGGATGAAGGCCGCTGCGTGGCGCGTCGTCACGCTGCTTTTCGTCGCAGCCGCTGCCGTCTTCGTTTGTTACGATACGCTGCTACCGGTGCCGCCTGAATACGGCCTGCGGACGGCAAACCAGACGATACCTGCCGCGCAGAGCCAACGTGTGATTTCGGTCGCGCCGAACTCGCCCGGCGCGTTGGCCGGCATTCGAGTCGGCGACACGATCTCGTTTGGCAAGACGCCGCTCGAGCGGGCCGAGGCCTCCTACTCAGCGCCGGGTTCGCGCATCTCGGTCGTGGTCAACGGTTCGCGCACGGTCTCGCTGCTTACGCCGCGGCCGGCATACGCTACGATCCTTCTGGTCCCGCTCGTTATTCGCCTCGCTTTCCTCGCAGTAGCCGCGCTCTTAGCATGGCGCCGTTGGGAGGATTCCACCGCACGCGCGCTCGTGCTCTTCTTGCTCTGCTACGGTCTTCTGATCGGGCTGCCGAACACCGTGATGCCGACGCCGCTCCTTTCCGTTCTCGCGCTGCAAACCGCGAGTACTCTGTTACTGCTCGTCGGGACTGCGGCCGCCGCAACCTTCGCTGCGGAGTTTCCCGACGGGGCCGCCCAGCCGCTTCCGCGCGCGCTCGCGCGCATCACGCAGATCTTGACCCTCGTCGCTGCCAGCGTCACGATCGCGGGTACTTCGCGTTCGCCGCGACGGAGCAGACCGTCGCGTTAGCACGCACCGCAGTAATTTGGCTCTTTGTCGCGAGCACTTTGCTCGTGATCGCGATTCTGATCGTCGCCTATGTGCAGGGCGCAGCGTGGGAACGGCAGCGACGGCGGTGGGTCTTTCTAATGCTCGGCACCGGTCTAGTCGCCATTGCGATCGATATCACCGTGCAGAATACCATCGGGGCTTCGGAGATCGTCGACGATGCGACGCTACTCCTCATCGGAGCGATTCCGTTCGGTTTGGCCTACGTCATCCTGCGCCACCGAGTCATCGACGTCGGCTTCGTAATCAATCGGGCCATCGTCTACAGCGCGGTTTCGATCATCATCGTCGGGATCATCGTCATCGCGGAAACGCTGACGTCAAGATTTGTGGAGCAGCACAGCCGCGCCGGCAGCATGGCGGTCCAGCTCGCCGTCGTGCTCATCTTGGGGTTTTCGATCCGCTTCATCAACGCGCGTGTCGAGCAAGGCGTCGATCGGGTGCTCTTCCGGCAGCGCCACCTCGACGAAGCCGCGATCGCGGATTTTGCGCTCGACGCGCAGTATGTGACCGATGCCGGCGTGGTGCTCGAGCGCTGCGTGGCGATGGCGATGCGCCACGGGCATGCAACCGAGGCGGGGGTTTGGCTGCGGGGTCCATCGGGCCTCTACGAGCCGCACAATTCCTCGTTTACGCGGAGCCATTCGGTCGACGAGAACGATCCCGCACTCGTCGCGATGCGGGCTCGGCGCGTCGTTGCCGACATTCAAACGCTGGGCTCTGCGTTGCCTGGCGTGCTCGCGTTTCCGAGATTGTACGCGGCGAACTGATCGGCGCGCTCGTCTGCGGCAATAAGGAACATGCGGAAGCCTACGCGCCCGACGAGATCAAGTCGCTGCGGAACATGGCGGCGGCCGTCGGCCACGCGCTCGACGGCCTGCGCGTCCGCAAACTCGAAGAGCGCGTTCGATTCTTGGAACGTGCTCAGTTGCGCAATGCGTGACGCTCCAAAAGAGCGCTCCGCTGTTGGCTTAGCCCCGCTGCTAGCTCAGGCTATTAACACCAGCGCCCGGGAACCCAGTACCACCCGCTGCCCTCTAGGTGCCGCCAGTGCCCCGCGCACCACGCGCCGGCGTGACGGACGTAACCCCCCGACACCCAAGTGTACTTGACGCCGTTCCAGCGCCAGTGGCCGCCAACCCAAACGTAGCCCGGACCTGGGGCCACTGGAACCGCTTCGACGGAGTGATGAGGCGGTGCAGTCTGTACGTAGATCACAGCGGCCGACGAAGTCGTCGCAAATCCGAAGGCTAGGACAGCAGCTATCAGGACGTTCCTGATCATCTCGTGCTCCTTACAGCGACGGCGGCATCCTGCCGGCGCATGGGTAGAATCGTAGCACTTCCTAGTTGAATACTCACCAACCTAGCCATAAGGCAGATTGCCTCAAACTTATGTCGCCAATTCGAACATGGTCCCGAAGCCAGCGTACCCATGGTCTCCTCCGCCGTCGTGGTGCGGCACAGGGCGCCCACAGCGCCGAAGGACCTGTGGAAGGCTGATCACGCGCAAGAAAGGAGCTGCTTCGGATTGCCCGCTACGCGGCGTGCGGGTTCACAGCGACTGTCTCGAGGCGGGCCTAGCCCACGTCGGGCGGCGGAATCTCAGTGCCTTCGTCGCGGCGCACGGCGATAGAAAGTTCAATCGCGTCAGGCGCCATAGCGAGCGCGTCCTCAACGGTTTCGCCGAAGGTGTGAATCACCGGAAATGCCGGCACAATAGCCTGAAAAGCGTCCTCGTCAGGTTCGAGCACCACTGCATAGCGCATATCCATGTTTGCCGACTTCGGCGGGCCCGTGGCGCCCTCACGCCGTGATCACCCCTACGTCAAGCGGCAAGCGGTGACGCCAGCGCCGCATTTTGGCGCCGTTCAAGCCCAGACCGCGCCACTTATCTTCTAACCGGGCCAGGGTGAACTGCACCGCTACGCCGTAGCTGCGTCCGAAGGTGTCAGTGAAGTAACACCCCGGTTTCTGGACGGATTAGGCGCTTATTCGGCTTGCCGGCGGCGCCATTCGACCGGCGGTAGATAGTCAAGACGCGAGTGCGGCCGCGTCTCGTTGTAATGCTTAACCCACGCCGTGATCGTTGCCTTCGCCTCCGCATAGGTTGCGAAGCGATGCTGCCAGACGCACTCGAGCTTGAGCGTTCCCATAAACGATTCAGCGACGCCGTTCTGCTCGGACGTGTGCGGAAGGATGAACTCCTGATGCAAGCCGTAGGATTTGGCCAGGTCGCGATAGAGTTCCGAGGCGTAAACTAACGCGTTGTCGGTCCTCAGCGTCACGTCGGTGTCGCCTTTGGGCAGAGCGCCGAATCGCCGAATCGGCGCGTCTTCGAGCGCCGAGGCCGCTTCTCGAGCATCGTTGCGCTGGCTGACGTTGAGGCCGATGCACTGGCGATCGGCACAATCCAGCACCGCGTTGACGTAGACCAGGCCGTCGAGACGAGTCCAGATGTATGTGGCATCGGTGGCCCAGCGGAAGTCGGATACCAACGCGATGCTTGGGCTTGACTCAACCCGCGGAGAACAGCGCTTCTTGAGCCGACGGTGACACTGCCAGCCCTTGATTTGCATAATACGCTGCACAGCTTTGCGATTGACCCTGAAGCCCTGTCGGCGCAGCCGAGCCCAGACCATCCGATAGCCTAGGTAGGATTCGGCATCGATGAGGTGCTTGATGCGTTGAGCCATAACCTCATCGACGATCGGAACACGATCGTGCTCGCGATAGTAGGCGGTGCTGCGCGCTACGTCGAGGATCCGGCAGATCACGGCTTTTGGCCATCATCGCCGCTTTACGCTGCGCAGTCCAGCGTCGAACTTTTCCTGCTCGGACACCGGTGGTGGAACTGTTGCGATCGCTTTCTCACTGAACACCTTCATTTCGCTTATCAGGTGTCCAGCTCCCAAGGGGGTCACTTCACCCGGCCGCTCCCGTCGAATACCGGATAGTCCTTTCTTGTACGGGTCGTGGCGTTTTTGAGTCCCGGTTAATCCCTTCGAATCCCCACGAGTTTTGCGTAATCCGTTGGACGGCCGTTAGAGGAGCATACCCTTGCTCTCCTGCTCAGACCTCTGAGTAGAAGTTGCATGCCAAAGCATAACACCGCGGCAATAATGCGAAGCTGGTGGGTCAATCTAGGTCTTGAATAGGAGGTTCATCGCGAAGCTTTATTAGGGAACACCAAAATGCAGAAACGCACGCTTGGTAAGGATCTCAAAGTCTCGGCGCTCGGACTCGGGTGTATGGGTATGAGCGCTGCCTATGACGCTCCCGCGGATCGTAAGGAAATGATCTCGCTCATCCGTACGGCCGTAGATCACGGCATTACCTTCTTCGATACTGCAGAATCGTACGGCCCATTTGTCAACGAGGAGCTCGTCGGAGAAGCCCTAGAACCTGTCAGAAGCCAAGTCATCATCGGCACGAAATTTGGCTTCGACATCGATCTCAAGACGGGCGAGCGTCGCGGAGGACTCGACAGCCGGCCCGATCACATCAAACAGGTTGCAGAGGCATCCCTTAAGCGACTGAGGACCGACGTCATCGATATCTTCTATCAGCATCGCGTCGATCCGAGCGTTCCAATCCAGGAGGTCGCCGGCGCAGTCAAAGACCTTATCGCCGCCGGAAAGGTCAAGCACTTCGGTCTTTCTGAACCCGGCGCAGAAACGATCCGGCGCGCGCACGCGTCTCAACCGGTGACGGCGGTCCAGAGCGAGTACTCGCTGTGGTATCGAGGTCCCGAAACGGAGATACTGCCCACACTCGAGGAACTTGGGATCGGATTCGTTCCATTCAGTCCGCTGGGCGCGGGGTTCCTGACCGGTAAAATGGACGAGAACACGCGATTTGGCACCTCCGACTTCCGTGCAAACCTTCCTCGCTTCGCGCCTGCAGCGTTGAAAGCCAACTTAGCGTTGGTGGATTTGCTGAGCACAGTCGCTCAACGGAAAGGTGCGACTCCGGCGCAGATCGCCCTTGCATGGCTGCTCGCTCAAAAGCCATGGCTCGTACCGATCCCCGGCACAACGAAGCCGCATCGGCTGGATGAAAATCTCGGAGCAGCGGAGATCGACCTTACGCCAGACGATCTACGTGAGATTAACGACGGCGCTTCAAAGATTCCGTTGCAGGGTGCGCGTCTGCCCGAAGGTGCGCTCGCGATGACCGGGCGTTAGATCTATAGAGAGGTGAAAAGGAAACTAAGCGCGCCGGGGCTAGCTCTGTCGGCGGTGGGCCAGCGAACCGTGGTTAGGATCCCGGACGCGCGCCCAACCCCTGTGTTCGACCTTCAACCGGCCCTCTGAGTCTCACCATCGCAGAAAAACTTCGCTTATGGTGATTTTGCCGAGCGCCCTACCTCCGCCGCGCTGATTCCCTCAAGGGCGAGGCCGTAGCCGACGCCCTCGTCGACGATACGCCGCAGCCGCTGCGTAAACGCGACGCGCGTCAAATGACTCGTGAGGGGCGGACGTTCGACGAGGGTTGTCGCGATAGCGCGGGCCCGCTCGAGGAGCTCCATCTTGGGGACGACCTCGTTGACGACTCCCCATTCCTGTGCCCTCGACACGTTGAGTTCTTGGCGTGTCAGGAGGAAATAGCGTGCGCGGACGCTGCCGATCACCTCCGGCCACAGAACATGCATGCCGTCGCCGGGCACAAGGCCGAACGCCAAATGTGGCCTATCCTGGAAGACGGTATCAGGCGTCGCTATGACGACATCGCAAAGGAGAAGGTATTCAGAGTGCAATAGCACCGGTCCATTAAGAGCGGCAATCATCGGCACTTCAATATCGAGCAAGTTCATCAAGATTTTTTTGCCCTCACGGTAGATTTTGTCATAGCCGATAGGAGTAAAGAAGTCAAAGCCATCAGTGACGATCTCGGACATAAACGCATCGCCGGCGCCAGTCAATATCACGACGCGATTTTCTGAGTCACTCCCAATCGCATGAAATAGATCAACGAACTGCTCGTGCGTGTGGCCATTGAAGATCAACGTCCCGCCGTTTGTGTGAAGCATGACTTCAAGAACGCCGCTTTCCGAGCGAGTCAATTGGGCATTTGGGAAGTTGTCTTTATAGTCTACGAAGCGCACTACAGTCCCTCACCAAACTTCAGCGCCTCCGAGATCATGTCGATGACATGCTGGGGTGCCGTCACCATCGCGGTGTGATCGTCGGGATACGAGCGCATTTTCGAGCCGGCTCGCTTCGCCATGAAACGCTGGGTGTCGATGTCGATCAGATCGTCCTGCTCGGCAATCAGGTACGACGATGGCTTGGACTTCCAGGCGGGTGGTCCGAGCTTTTTTTGAATGCAAGGGACGGATAGCGGACGCTGAGACGCCGCCAGCACGGCAAGCTCGGCGGATGTTGCCTTTGGGGCAATGGAGTGGCTAAAGGCCCAGCGGGGCATCCAGACCAAGCCATTTTCGTCCGGTTTCATACGTGGCGCTTTTGGATGCGGTGGTTTGCGATAAAAGACGTCCGCGACCGTCTCGCCTTCAGCCGGCAGTAGCGAATTGATGAAAACGAGACTTTGTACGCGTGGATTTTTCACGCTTGAGATGACGGCTCCGGAGTAAGCGTGTGAGACCAACACCACCGGTCCGGTGGTCCGACCGATCATGTGCTCAACCATAGCCACGTCGTCGTCCATCGTGGTAAGCGGAATCGGCGCCGCTACAGTGTAGACGCCTTGTTGGACAAGCGGAACAATCACTTTGCTCCATACTGATCCGTCTTCCCATGCTGCGTGCACAAGAATGACAGAAACGTCGTGGTTGGGTGCGGCCAGGGCGCTAAGTTCGCTTGCAGCGGCGACCGTGGCGAGAGCACCGGCGGAGGTCAGAAAGCTGGAGCGAGTCTGCATGCTAAGGAGATCCCTCTCTTACATTCGATTTGTGCGAAGGAACCGGCGGACGAGATCTGGGGCTCGCATTCCGGTCCTGGCCCACGCCGCCGAGGTGGCGGACGAAGTGCGAAGGCTCCGTGACCCCATCGTCTACCTTGAGACAACGCTACGCGAGTCACACGTCCCGTTCAAATAGCCGAGACCACCGTAAAACAACCCGGACTGCGGCTAATCGCCCCTGCCCGCATCAAAGCCGCGAGCTCGACGGTCACGGTCTCTCGCGTACTACCGACGAAGGTTGCGATCTCGTGGTGGGTCAGTTTGACGCCGATACGCTGTCCTCCACCGGCGCGTACCCCGCACTGGGTTGCGATCCGCCCTAGGGCGCGCAACAGGCGATCACGGACCTTGCCTTGAGCGATGTCTTCGAGAGCCGCGCTCATCTCTGCGCAGCGCGTTCCCATGTGCCGGGCCAAGTTCATTGCGAGCCGCGCATCCGCCCGGAAGAGCGCGCTGAGGCTGTCTCCGCGAGCGCGGAAGATGGTGCATCGCTCGACGACCGTTGCAGAGAACGGACGCCGCTCGGTGTCGACGAGCGCTTCTTCGCCGATGAACTCGCCGGGCCCGATGAGGCCAACGGACATCTCGCGTCCGTCGGAGAGCAGAAAGCTGAGCCGGACGTATCCGGCGAGGACCACGTAAATATGTTCGACGTTATCGCCTTGGGCAAAGAGCTCCGCCCCGCGACGGAGCGTCTCGACCTCGAACAGCCTCTCGCAGCACTCGACGCTAGCGGCATCGGCGTTGCGGAAAAGACGATGACCGGCTAGACGTGGTCTTGGCGCTGGGTCTGCCGCGGGGCTGGTGCTCCGTTGTCCGCGCGAACTCGCTGCTGGACGGCGGAGACGTTGTCGAGCGGTTTGGATCATGTGGCCATCCTAACCAGGGCCAAAATCCGTTCCCAGAGACAATCCGCAGAAGTACACGTACAAATAGGCCGACTTGGCATGCAGGAGCATCCCGCATCCACCGGGCCCGCATTGTGGGCGCCACTACTGAAGCCCACCACCCAACCGGCTAACCTTGTGGAACGATGTCCCCTGCCGACACAATCAACGTTGTCCTCGCTCTACGGTGCGTGGACCGATGGTGCGTCATGGAGTCGCGTGATCGCTCCGCTCGAGCACCTTCGCGGCAATCAGGTCGTCGGCATAATTGTGGCAGCCATTCAAGGAGGGTACTAGCGTGATTAACTATCAGCGCGCCGACGTCGGTGGGATCAACATTTTTTACCGCGAGGCCGGGGTTGGCAACGGGCCGACGATCCTCTTGCTGCATGGGTTCCCCACGTCCGGGCACATGTTTCGCAACCTCATTCCGTTGCTTGCGAACGAGTACCACGTGGTCGCCCCCGATTTTCCTGGCTTCGGGCAGTCCGATATGCCCCAGCGGCACGAGTTCCCCTACACGTTCGAAAATATTGCGAAAGTGATTGGCGGTTTCGTCGAAAAAATGCGTTACGAGAAGTTTGCGATCTACGTGTTCGACTATGGATCACCGGTCGGGTTGCGGCTTGCGCTTGCAAAGCCTGAGGCAATCACGACCATCATCTCACAGAACGGCAACGCGTATGAGGTGGGCCTCAGCGACGGCTGGAATCCGATACGCGCCTACTGGAAGGATCCTTCGGATGCGAACCGCACGGCGCTGCGCACGCTCTTGACTCCCGAAACCACGTACTGGCAGTACACGCACGGCGTCCAGGATCTCTCGCTCGTCTCTCCGGACGGCTACAGCTTGGACGATTTCTACCTCTCGCGGCGCGGCAACGACGAGGTCCAGCTCGACCTGTTTCTCGACTACGCCAACAACGTCGCGATGTATCCGAAGTTCCAGGAGTATTTCCGGAAGTACCAGCCGCCGCTGCTGGCAATCTGGGGAAAAAACGATCCATTCTTTTTGCCGCCCGGCGCGGAAGCGTTCAAACGCGATATTCGCTCGGCCGTCGTGCAATTCGTCGATAGCGGCCACTTCGCGCTCGAGACGCACTACGTGGAGATCGCCGCGGCTATCAAAGGATTCCGCCCGCTCACGAAGCTGAGGGAAATGTGATCACCAACAACAAGAAGTGTATTGTCTTTGACGTCAACGAAACGCTGCTCGATCTCGACACGATGCGGCCTATTTTTGAGCGGATCTTCAAAGACCCAAGTGCGGTCCGCCTGTGGTTCCAGACCTTGATCCTCTATTCCGAGGCTCTGACGCTGGCGCGAGTGTACGTGCCGTTCACCGACATCGGTGCGGCCGTGCTTGAGATGTTCGCAAAAACGCGCGGTGTGGCCGTGAGCGCGGACGACAAGCGCGAGCTGACCGATCGGTTCGCGACGATGCCCGCGCATCCAGAGGTTCCGTCGGCCCTTGGGCTCTTGCGCGGCGCCCGATTTCGTCTCTTCACGCTTACGGACAACTTGCTCGAGATCCAGACCCGGCAACTCGAGCACGCAGGGATCGCCGGCTATTTCGAGCGCCGCTTCAGCGTCGATCAGGAAGTCAAGCGTCACAAGCCGGCGCCTGAGGCGTACGCGTACGTGGAGCGGCAACTCGCTGTTGCGCCGTCGGACCTCATGCTGATCGCCTGCCATACGTGGGACACGATCGGTGCGCTCAGTGCGGGCTGGCACGCCGCGTTGATCAAGCGTCCGCATAACGATCGTCTAGCCGTGGGACCGCAAGTCGAAATTGATGGTATGGACCTTCACGATGTGGCCACGCAGATCATCGCGCGCTACGGCGGCGGTATGTGAAGCCGAGCGGGCACCGTCAAACGTAAGCGAGGGTCGCGGCAAAGGCCGCGCCCTCGTTCCCTCCTTCGTTAGCTCGCTATTGTGGTGCGAGTTCCGGCTGGGCAACAACCGGGCAGTCAATGATGGCCTGCGTTGGGCGCAGTCCACCGACGTACGCGTTGCCCGGTCCCGGCGGATTGATGAACGCGCTCGTCAAGTAGCCTTCTTTGATGAGCTGCTTTTGCTCGTCCATCGAGTGAATGCGGTGCACTTTGCCGTCTGCGATCGCTTTCGCCGTCCACTGGCTCACGTGGGCGTCCCACAGCGGGCTGTAGTTGTTCGTCGAGTCGTCGTTGTCGGGCGGAATCGGGAAGACGTTGATCGGGTCGATCCCGTTGTGCAACGCGGTCGAAAAGCCTTGGTCGTCACCGGATCCCTCGACCGTCTTGCCGTTGAGCACGGGCGAGAACCCGAGGAGCGCCGAGTCATCGGAGGGCAGCGACTTCCCGAACGCCGGCACCTTGGCGAGCTTCGGAGCGTAAACGCCCTTCTCGAGCACGGCTGGAACTGCCGCCGACGCATCGGTCACCAGGTGGTAATAGTACTGATGGCCGCCTTGAACGCCATCGAGGATCGACAACGTGACCGTCATCTTCTTGAGATCGAGCGACTTCACGCGTTTGTGCGAACCGCTCGAGTTGTGCACCTCTTGCGCGTTCAGCACGAGACCACTCGGTAAGACGACGACCGGGGACCACTTGGCGTTGCCGACGCCGCCCGGAACCGCGACTTTCGGTGGGAAGTATGTCGGCGGGGGTCCCGCAACGACCTGGTACACGGGCGAGAAGTCGACCGAGCCGGGGAAGTGCATGATACCGTTGGCCAGCGTCACGTTTTGGGCGCCTGCGGTGCCGGCGGCTTTCGCGAGCTTGGGCGAAAAGTTTATACCCATTTGCTTGGCGACGTCGAAGTCCGACGCGTCGGTGATGATGTAGTAGGCGGTCTTGCCGTCACCCTGAATACCGCGGAAGATCGGCAGCGTCACGGACGCCTTCCGATAGGTAAAATCGATAGCGAGCGCGCTTTTGATCCAAACGTGCCAGCTCGGCCTGAACGCAACGCCCGTTTCCGGCGTATATGCGGAACGGCCAGACTCCGCGGCTTCCGTCGACAGTAGTGCCGCGGCTTCCCTCGTCATTGCGCCGCCGGCTTGTGCGTGACCGGGCGTCGGCACCAAAATGGCCCCGAAAAGTGCGACCGCAAGAAAGGCTTGTATTCGCATGATATATCCTCTCCTAGCAACGTCGTGTTGCCGGGCGGTGGTAGCGTGGTGCTTCGAAGCGTAGCATCGCCTTTGCAAACGATGCTGTAACGATCAATACCGGATGTCGCGCTTTTAGCCACGAGCGTTGCGATGTCACGGCACCGTCTGGCTGCCGGCGCTCGAGTTGGTAGTCGCCGATACAGAAAACGCGACGCAAGGCGTGGTAGGCTCGTGGCGTTCCATGACCGAAATCAATTCTGTCGCAATCGTTACGGGCGCGAGCAGCGGCATTGGTGAAGCGACGGCGTTGCGACTGGCGCGCGATTTCTCGGCACTTACGCTCGTTGCCCGCCGAGGGGAGGAATTGGCAGCAGTCGGCGAACGCGTCAGAGCGATCGGCGCCGAGCCCCTTATCATCGAAACCGACCTGAGCGTGCCGGAGGCCGCGAAAGAGGTAGTGCGTAAGACTCTAAATACGTTTGGTCGGCTCAGCGCGCTGCTCAACATTGCGGGCGCCGTGCCGGCACGCGATTTGTTTGATCTCACCGAGGAGGACTGGACCAACGGCGCCGCGCTCAAGTTCCACGGTGCGCGCCGCCTCGCGCTGCACGCGTGGGATGCCTTGAAGTCGACGCGCGGTTCGGTCGTCTTCATCTCAGGCAACGCGGCCGACGATCCCACGGCCGCCCAAGCCGCGGTGGGAACGATCAATGCCGCGATTGAGGCCTTAGCCAAGGCATTTGCCGATCGGGGCATGGCCGACGGCGTGCAAGTCAACAGCGTCTCGCCAGGTGCGATCATGACCGGCAGGCGCCAAGCGATCTTCGAGAACGCCGCTGCCGATGCGCGGATCGCGGTCGTCGACGCCGAGCGGCGGTTTCTTGCGCGTGCTGGGATCTCGCGGTTCGGCACTGCCGCTGAAATCGCGAACCTGATGGCCTTTGTCGTTTCGCCCCAAGCGCACTGGCTTACCGGCACGACGATCCGTATGGACGGGGGCGAAGTTCGCTCCCTATAGGAGGTCAGCAGATGCCAACACGCGGCTTCGTCGGCCGCCGCACGGCGGATTCCGCCGGACGGCTCCCGCCCGGTCAGCACCTGACGCAGGACTTCCCGGTACTGTCGTTCGGCCCAACGCCGAGAGTCCAGCTCGACAATTGGAAGTTTACGCTCCGCGTTGGACCAAAGCCAGTCAAAACGTGGACGTGGGCCGAGTTTAACGTGCTGCCGCAAACGAGCGTCATTCGCGACATCCACTGCGTCACGACGTGGACAAAATTCAACACGAAGTGGGAAGGCGTCGTCATCGATGATCTGTTACGCGACGCCGGATTGAGCGATCCGCCGCCCTTTCTGCTCGCGCATTCGTATGACGGCTACTCGACCAATCTGCCGACGACCGACGTGCGCAACGGCAAGGCGCTGGTCGCCCTGAAATACGACGGTATGCCGATCCCAGCGGATCACGGTGGCCCCGCAAGGCTCCTCGTCCCGCATCTCTACTTCTGGAAGTCGGCCAAATGGGTCAACGCGATCCAATTCATTGCCGAGGACACGCCCGGCTTTTGGGAGCTGCGCGGGTATAACGACTACGGCGACCCATGGAAGGAGCAACGTTACCAGGGTGATTGAGGGGCCGCGCGTGGCGGCGGTCCCATTGCGCTGGCAAGACGCCGTCATTAGCCGAATCGTCGAAGACACTCCCCGCATCAAGAGCTTTTTCTTTCTGCTACCCGAGCCGTTTGCGCCCCGCGCGGGTCAACATGTCGACATCCGGCTCACCGCCGCTGACGGCTATCGCGCCGAGCGCAGCTACTCGATCGCATCGGCACCGGAAGATGCGCGCGATCTCGAGCTCGCGATCGAGAAGGTCGATAACGGCGAGGTCTCGTCGTTCTTCCACGACGTCGCGATGGTCGGTGACACAATCGAGCTGCGCGGGCCGATCGGCGGCTACTTTGTCTGGGACGTGGCCGACGGTGGTCCGCTCTTTCTCGTCGGCGGCGGCTCTGGCGCTGTGCCCCTGGTATCGATGCTGCGTCATCGCCGCGCGAAGAAGGCGACCATCCCAACGCTGTTGCTGGTCTCGGCGCGAACGTGGGCCGACATTCCCTTCCGCGATGAGCTGCTGCAATACGCGATGGACGACCCGACGTTCAAGATGGCTTTTGCGATCACGCGTGAACCGGCACGCCGCCCAGGCGACTACATGCGCCGCATCGACAGCGCGATCATCCGCGAACTGCTCGCCCAACTGCCGGCAGCGCCGAAAGAGATGTTCATCTGCGGTACGAACGCCTTCGTCAACGCGGCCGCGGACGGCGCCGTAGCGGCCGGCATCGTGGCCGGACTAATCCATACCGAACGCTATGGCGGCCTCTAGCCGTCTGCAAGTCATCAACTACGAGACCGCGAACCGACGAGTATGGACGCTCGCCCCGCGTTCGCAACGCTGCTGCGAGAGTATCGCCTGGCGGCCGGGCTAACCCAGGAGGATCTGGCCGACCGCTCGCGGATGAGCGTGTCCGCGATCGGTACGCTTGAGCGCGGCACACACAACGCGCCCCAACGCCACACGGTCGAGTTGCTGGCTGCGGCGCTTGAACTCGGTCCGAAAGCACGGGCGGATCTTGAAAGCATCGCCGCGCGAGGCCGCGCTCGCAAGCCAAGGCTCAAGGAAGCAGCGGGTAGCGGGGGCCAGGCGGCGCTAGGATTACCGCTTTACTTGACGTCGTTCGTCGGCCGCGAGACCGAGCTGGCCGATGCGCGTGCGACGCTTCGCGAGCATCGGCTGCTGACGATCACCGGCGCGGGCGGAACCGGCAAGACGCGCCTCGCGGCCACGATCGCTGCGGAATTCGCCCCCGAGCGGGTCAGTTTCGTTGAACTTGCGCGTGTCACGAATCCGCAGCCGCTTGCGCTGCAGATCGCTTCCGCGCTCGGGATACCCGCTCAGACCGACGACGCGCAGGATCGCATCGTCGAACACCTTGCGAGTGAACCCGCCCTGCTCGTCTTGGACAACTGCGAACATCTTGTCGAGGCCGTGGCGCCTCTCGCGGTAGCGTTGCTGCGCGCGGCTCCGGCATTGCGCATCTTGGCCACAAGCCGCGAGCGCCTGCGGGTGAACGGCGAGCATCTCTTACGATTGCAGCCGCTGCCCCCCGAGGCCGCTTTGCAACTTTTTGTCGAGCGAGCGCAAGCCCTCGATCCGCACTTTGCACTCCAGGGTTCGTTCGTACAGGCGGCAACGGACATGTGCCGGCGACTTGACGGTATTCCGCTGGCGATCGAACTCGCCGTCGCGCGGTTGCCGCACCTCGGCTTGCTCGAATTGCAGCGCCAACTCGATCGGCAGCTGGCGCTTCCCGGTGCCAATCGCGACACGCCCGACCGCCATCAGACCATGCAGACCACGATCGCTTGGAGTTTCAATCTCCTGAACGACCGCGAGCGTAGTTTACTGCTCACCCTTGCGGTGTTCGTCGGCGGCTTCAGCCTGCGTGCTGCCGAAGTCGTGTGTTCTTCGGACCTCTTGGCGGCCGACGCCGTGCAGGTCGTGCTGGCGCGTTTGATCGATAAGTCGATGCTCCAGGTCACCTTGGGCAACGAAACGGCTCGCTATCACCTTCTGGATTCGGTCCGCGCCTATGCAATCGATCGGCTTACCGCCGAAGGCCGCTACGACGAGGCGCAGCGCCGCCACCTGGACTGGATCCTCGGGCTTGCCCAAGCAGCGCATGAAGAACTTCAAGCCGACTCGGACCTCGTGATCTCCCTTGCAGTGCGCGATGATCTCGACAACGTTCGGGCCGCCGTCAATCGTCTCACGGCGGTGCGCGGTCACGCTACTGCCGTCACCGCGGCTCGGATTGTCGGCGGACTGCGTGCGACATGGATCAGCTACGGGCATTTCGCTGAAGCGCTCCATTTGGTAAAACTAATTGAAGCCGACCTCGACGCCGAGCAAGATCCTGAGGTCTACGGCCGCCTTATCTGGCTCAAGACCCAAGCGACGCGCGGCGAAGCACAGCGCCTGGCGCTTGCAGACGCCATCGCGTTCTTCCGGAAAGTGGACGATCGTCACGCGCTCGCAACAAGCTATCAGCATTTGCTCCACCTGCTGGTAGAGTGGAACGACGTCGAAGCCATTCCGCCCACGGTGGACGAAGCACGCGCGTTCTTTGCCTCTAGCTCGACCCTCGCGGCATCACTGCACGTTCGGTTTTTCGCAACCATCGCACGATGCGAGGCCACGATCGGCAACTTTACTCGCGCGCGAGATGATATTGCACTCGCGTTCACGCCTGCCGTATCGCCGAGCTCAAGAACCCACGCCTGGCGGTTGTTCATGGCCGCTGAGGTGGAAGCACTCGCCGGCAACTATTCCCAAGCGTCCGCTTTGTGCGATCAGGCCATTGCCAACGGATCATCGATCGGCCAAGCGTACCAGTTTGGCGGCCGGATGCAGAGCGCGCAGTATCGCCTCCTCGCTGGAGACCTTGAGGGATCCTCGCGCACGCTACACGAGATGGTCGAGTTGCTCGACGAAGGCTACAACGATATCGAGATACCCATTCTCAACGAAGTCGTTGCAGTCGCCGCGGCCATTGCAGCCGAACGCGGCTTCTTCGACGAGGCGGCGACGCTCAAAGGTTACGTCGATACGAGTGACGCGGTAGTCCACATCGGTCCGCTGGGGAAATCGCTGCTCGAACGGCTCGAGGAGTCCTTGGTTACGAACATCGACCCCGCAACGTATGAGGCCTTTCGCCGCGCAGGGGCCCAGTTGACAAACGCGGATGCCACGGCTCGTGCGCTGAGCATCGTCTGACGGGCACCCAACCGCGGACGCTACCTTGCAGTTTTTTTCTTCGGCTGGATCGTAAATCCGAGCTTTTCCAGCACGCGGACGGCGCCGCTCTTGCCGCCTTCGAAGTCACCGGGGCTCAGTTTTTTGCCTGTTGCGAACTCGTAAGCCGCGCCAAGAACCGCCTTAGGCGGGTAACGTCGGCCTTTAGCGACGAGCTCGTACGTCGTGGTCGGCGCGAACCCATAGCTGGCGAAAAACGCGTCAGCGCCGAGCCGGTCGTACTCCTCCATCGCGCGATCGACGTCGTGCCGCGTCACGGGGTCCCAATTCACCATGCGTTCCTCCTCGGGTAATTCTATCTAAGATCGGACGACCGCATTGTTGCTGTAGGCGCTCTTACCAAATACAAAATATGAGTTCTTATAGCGCAAACGGGAATCGAAAGCGATACAGTAGCGCAACCCGAGACAACTGGCGACGACGAAAGCGGCCACTTCTAAGGATGATAGCGCTATCCGAGTCGTCGCAGGTTGTCAGCGGTTGCCGCGAGTATGTGGGCCAAATGTGGGCCACTAATTACTTCAAGGACCCGACCAGCGTAGGGCCTCTTGGCCGGACCTGCCGGAGCTTGAAATCAATTCGATGTCGTCCGCACGCGAGAACTCCATGGTGCAGCCACGAATGGCTAATCGGCCTAGCCCTTCGTCACAGTTTAGGCACCGTAAAGGAAACCGTGCCTTGGTCGATCGGTTGACCGTCCGAGTCCACGAGTTGGATGAGGATCTTGTGCGGACCGGGCGCGAGGCCGTCCATGCTGACCGGTTCTCCGCTCGCGTCTTCCCAGTGCCAGGGATAATCGTCGACCGTTACTTGGATGTGTCCGACGCGTGGAACGACGTCGAGCGCGGCACCTCCAAAGACCGGCGCGATTTGCATATTGCCTACCCGGTAATTAACGATTATGACGCCACGCGTTAGCGGTTCCGCGGAGGGCGGGCCGATGATGATTTTCGCAGGCGGCTCCGCGCTTGGATGCTGTACGTCGGCCGGATGTTCTCCCGTAACGCTGGGAACGACGAAACCTACGCTGCCCTGATCGAGCAAATGGTGAGCCGCCGACTCCAATTGAACCAACACCCTATGCGGCCCCGGCGCCAGACCGGTGATCGTGACGGCCTCTCCGCTCGCGTCCTGCCAATGCCACGGAAGATCGTCGACGATCACGTGGATGTGTCCGATGCGCGGGGATATGGCCTGGGCGGCGGTTCCGAACACGGGTACAATATCGAGATTTTCCGTGCGATACCGAATGACCACACGACCGAGCTTTAGCGATTCGGCGAGCGGCGGATCGACGAATATCTTGGATGGGGGCTCGCTCGCCGTTTGAGCGGAGACTGGGGCCGCGGCCACGCAAGCTGCGATACCTGCAATCGCGACGCAGCGGCGAACATTCATGGTTTGTGGTCCTTTCTAGATCAGAGAGACTGAGAATAGCTGCGACTTTGTTCTCAGCGCAGCGGCCGCAAATACGGCGGCTGCCGCTACGGTACTACAAAAATCCCGTCGAGTTAGGCTCCTAGGCTCTGCCAGTTTGAAATCAATCATGATAGGTCTCTTTCAAGAAACGTCTCCACTTGATACGTGAATGACTCATTGAATTGAAACAGAGCACCATGCCCAGCATCGGGATAAGTAAGCAGCATGGCGTTTGCGAGATGTTCGCTGAGCCAGTAAGAGTTACGAACGGGAATCATTTCGTCGCGAATACCGTTTACCACGAGCACCGGCTGCACAACGTCTTTTAAATAAGCGAAGCGATCGCCCGTCCATTGCTCCCATTCGCGAAAAGCTGCCATCTGAGCTTGCGCAACCTCTGCTCCCGACGTGGCGTCACGGTCGCCCTTGCGCGCCTTCAGCCGCGCGACGAACGCCTCTCCGGCAGTTTGACTTGACGGAGTCTGTGAGAAAAAGATCTTTGGGAGCCGCGCGATCCCCTGGAGTTCCGGGTCGGAAAAATATCTCGCAAGGCTCGGCTTATCGAGGTGCATGATGTCTTCGCCCCCGCGCGGTGCCGTCCCAACGAGGATCATCTTACGGAAGATCGTAGGGCGATCTCGCACCATCTGCTGCGCAATCATTCCGCCCAGCGAGAACCCGAGGACATCGCATTTCCCCAAGGCGAGCCCGTTTAGAAACGCGAACGCGTGCGCGGCCATACCGTCGACAGTCTGGGGCACGTCCCCGCTCGATCGACCGATGCCAGCATTATCGAACAATACGACCTCTCGACGCGAGGCTAGTGGATCAACAACGGCCGGATCCCAGTTGTCGAGCGTACCCATGAAATGCTGCAGGAAAAGGAGCGGACATCCGTTCCCGCGCCCAAACCTCCGATAGGCATAGGTCTGGTTCCCGACATCAAGAAACTGCGTGCGCGCGGTCATGCTGCCTTTGCTCATCGTGCCTTAGAATTAGCACACGATCGAGTAGGCGTCAGTTAATCAAAGGTGTACAAGGCCTTCACCTAGGAGGGGTGCTTCATGCACAAAGAGGCGGACGCACCGGGTGCGGCCGCGTTCGGCGACCTTCTAAGAGAATTCCGCATTCGTGCCGGCCTTTCCCAGAGCGATCTTGCCGAGAAGGCTAAGATCAGCCCCGCTGCGGTGAGCGCACTCGAGCGCGGCATCCGGCGTGCACCGTATCGAAGCACGCTTTCGCTCCTCGCTAATGCCCTAAGTCTCAGTTCGGAGGAAAGCTCCGCGCTAAGAAACGCCCGTCAGGCTGGCCGGAGCAAACCGGCGGCGGCCCAAGTGCGCCATAATCTTCAAAGTGAACGCACCACGTTCGTCGGTCGCGACACCGATATTGCAGAGCTCATCAGACTTCTCGCTCAGTCTCGACTGGTCACCATCACCGGCACCGGCGGAGTTGGGAAAACTCGGGTCGCGATCGCAACTGCCGCACGGTTTCTTGGGAACTCGTGGAGCGAGGCTTGGTTCGTCGATTTAGCGCCGCTCAGCGACGGGGAGTTCGTCGCGTCCAAGATAGCCCACGCGATTCAATCGTTACCGAACGATCGAACCGGCACAATCGACGCACTCGCATCGGCGCTCGCCGGCCGGCACACATTGCTTATTCTCGATAATTGCGAACACGTCATAGGGCATGCGGCAAACGCCGCAGACATACTTTTGAGCAAGTGCCCAGACCTCACGATCCTCGCGACGAGCCGCGAGCACCTCAACGTAGCCGGCGAGTTCGTCTACGGCTTACCGTCGCTCTTACTCCCCGCGGATCTCCCGGATTCCATGGAAACGGCAATGACGTATCCCGCAGTCGACCTCTTCGTGCAGCGGGCCCGGGCGCTATCGCCGCATCTCCGCTTCGATTCCGTAAATCTGCCGGCTGTTGTCGACATTGTGCGTCGCCTCGGTGGCATACCGCTTGCAATAGAACTCGCCGCCGCGCACGTTCCTATTCTCGGAGTCGAGATGCTTCGAGAACGCTTGCATCAGGATTTTAACGTACCGTCCGGTCGCAGGGACCTACCCGCCCGGCAACAAACGGTGGCCGCGACTATTCGCTGGAGTTTCGATCTTTTGACCTCCGTGGAGCAAGCGTTTCTCTGCGATATCGCGATCTTTACCGGTGGTTTCTCCCTTGCGAGCGCCGAGGCCGTTTGCCCCGATGATTCGCTTGCCACCTCTTCGGTATTGCCATGCCTATCGTCACTTGTAGCTAAGTCGCTCGTAAACGTCGACTATGTGGAGGGCGCTGCGCGATACTCGCTGCTGGAATCCATACGTGCGTTTGGGTTAGCGCAGCTCCAAGAAATGCCTCGCTATACCACGGTCGCGCAACGGCACGCGCAGTGGTTCGCGCACGTCAGCGACGAGTTTGGCGATCAAGAAGCGGCGTCAACAAAGAATGCCGGCAGAGTTCTGCCGGACTTTGATAACATTCGCAGTGCAATAGCGTGGTCGTTAAATTCTCCGGCTCAAGAGGACCGTGCATGCGCGGGGCGCATGCTCACAGGGCTCAGCACGTTGTGGGAATACTTGGGGCGCAAACAAGATTTTCGAGGGTTGCTTGAAGTTGCGCTGCAGCGTCTCGACGAGGCGCAGTATCCTTCGCTCGTATCCTCATTATTGATGGATTTCATGCTGCGCGCCACGCGGGAACCAGCTTCTATTGGGATGCCCGAGCGCGCGATTCGCCTGTCCGACCAATTTGGCACCCCGCGCGATCAGCTAAGCTTGCACATTGCTTTAACGTACATCCTGGAAGTACACGGCGACCTCGATGGAGCCGAACGCTCGGCGCAACGCGCTTACGATTTGCTAGTTTCAGAACGATTGCAAGACTCCACGCTTTTCATCTCGTTTCTTCTAAATCGGCACGAACTTCGCATGTCCCAGGGCCGGTTTGACGACGCTCGAGCCGACCTTGCGCGGGCAGAAACCAAGGCCTACGCTCTTGGCGAGCGCTTTCTGGTTGTTTGCCACTGCTACAGTCGCCGTTCGACGCTGGAGTACGCCGTCGGAAACAAACAGCTGGCCTTAGATTTCGCCGAGCGAATCATGTCGAGTGAGTTCCGTGCCAACCCGTACGTTGCTCAGAACGGTCTGGAGCGCATAGCCATGTTACGCCTCGATCTAGGCGATCTCGACGGTTCCTTGGAACCGTTGCGCGACTTGATACGCCTCATGCCGATGGACGATAATATGACGCACAGTGCATTAGAGATGGCCGCGCTTTACTTGGCTCTACGCAGCCGTATCAGTGAGGCCGCAACGCTTCTCGGGTTCGCGCGCACCATCATGGGGCAGCTGACGTCGCGCCGCTTCATGAAGCAAGCTGTCTACGATCGCCTTTCCACAATACTGCACGAACGCTTGAGTGGCGAGTCGCTCGAAGCTGCGCAAAGCGAAGGTGCGCGCTGGGAACCTGAGGAGGGCCGTCGCAAGACGCTCGCTGCGCTGCAATAATAGGTCAGCTCGCGGCAAGTTCGACGAGCGCAAGCGCCCAGCCCCGCTTGGTCTTAATGGGGACGAGATATCCCGTTTGCGTACGGTCGTAGATCTGGTATTCGGCTCGAAGAGCATCGGTTACCGAGCGAAAGATCAACATTCTGACGTCGCCATTTCAAGACGCGTGTAGCACTGTGGACAGCGCGTTACGGTGTGAAAAAAATCTTGCAGCGCTGGAATCGCCAGCTGAAAGAGCCTCGCTCGCTCCTGCGGACTCGTATTTAAGGCAGTCGCCAGTCGATCGAGCACCGGGAGGGATGGCCGTTTGGCGCCCGATTCGAGACACGCGTACCATTCGCGGGTCACACCGATGGCTTCGGCGAGTTCCTCTTGCGAAACGGCCCTTCCACGGCGCGAGCCTAAGCGTTCGTGCTTGCCGAGCGTTGCGGTTGACGGGTCGAGTCGGCGTCGCCACTCCTTGAGAAGACTCGGGATCGCAAGGCCCTGGCCCATTTGAACTGTACTCATGCCATCATCGTAGGCTTCTTGGCCGGGCCCTCCAAGGCACGATTCATACACTTATTCGTACAGTTCGGGGATGGGGCGACGC
This sequence comes from Candidatus Cybelea sp., assembly GCA_049695635.1. Lineage (GTDB taxonomy): Bacteria > Vulcanimicrobiota > Vulcanimicrobiia > Vulcanimicrobiales > Vulcanimicrobiaceae > Cybelea. The sequence goes on from JBAVSO010000006.1 coordinate 23,136, forward strand.
AGGGACGCGGGGGCCAAATAATGTGACCTGCCGGTTTACATACATTTCCCCCATGCGACGGTATCGTTCCAACATCAGCTGTGCTGAACGCACGAAGGAGGAATGGTATGTCGTACTTAGGGCGCCCCTACTATCCACTGTGGCTGGACAATCTGGCCGACGACGTGACTGGGGAAGGCGCGGCAATGCAAGGCGTTGCGCAAGGCGCTGAGGCGGTACGAGCAATCGTAACGGCCGCGCGCGTCGAATACAAAAACCAAGAGTTCAGTTTCACCGGTGACTTCGGTGAGGATGGCTTCATCGAGGAATACACCTGCGAGATGCAGGGCGAACCGACGAAAGTCGTCGTCACCGTCCACCGCAACGAAGAAGGCAAAACGCAGCATCTCGTGGTCAACCATCGGCCGCGGAGTTCCGTGCTACTTTTTGCCCGGTTGATGGGCCAGAAGTTTGCGGGTACGCCTCTTGCGAAGCTTTTTATCACCGAAGAATCCCATGCAGAGGAAGCAGCATGAACGTCTCTATCACGCACAAGATAACGGATGTCGCAGCGATGCTCGCACTCGCGGGCAGCCTAACTGCAACCGGGACAATCTCAGCAACGGCTGCAACGCCGGCGTGCGGAACGCACTGCATCTCGATCTTCAGCAAGGAACTGGGAAACTACAAACAACCGGGGGTCGTTGAAGCCGTGTTTGACGGTCCTGCGGCCGTCGGCCAGGTCGTGATCCTCAAACAGGGGAGCAGTTTGGATACTTGGGAAGACCTCGTTCCAACAGGTGGCCACGTCGTTTCAGACTTCTACAAGTCGGGCATGGTCTCGGCCGAGGTGAACGCACGATACGGCTCCCTGAAGGCAGCGCAAATCGAATACGCGCCTGAGGGAAAGCCCACCGGATTGTGTGTGGGCTTGTCAAAGACGGCCTACGAGAACGAGGGCCTCACCTTGCAACCCTGCAGCGTACCCGTTCTCACGGTGTGGATTATCGATACGGCCGACTCGCCTACGACCGCGGGCGCCGGCTACTTCCCGATCGTCAACGCATCGACGACCGATCTCACGCGACCGTATGCAATGAGTCTGTCGCAAACCGAAATCGCTAACCACGAGACGCTGCGAATTTATGTCGCTCAGCTGCAATTTCAAGGCGCCGACAAGACGCCGACGGACCAGCAGCTTTGGGGCGCTCACTTCGGCGTCCTAACACCCTAACGTGTAGCCCGGCGGCGCATCATGCCGCCGGGCGCCTTAGGCGGTATGAGTCTTTCTAGCGCCAACGGGAATCGAACCCCACATCTGCGGTCCCGGCCGCTCCCGTCTAGTGCCGGATAGTCCTTTCTTGTACGGGTTTTCGCATTTTTGAGTGCCGGCCAGTCCCGACGAATCCCGGCGAGTTTTGCGGAATCCGTCAGACGGCCGTTAGAGGAGCAGGCGCTCTGCTCTCCGCTGGGATACCCCAAGTTTTGCGCGTACTGCCTGCTACAAGGCTACTCGCGAATCGGGGGCTGCTCAAAACATGCCTTGGGGAAGTCCGTAAACGACAGCGCCTCGCCCTCGCATTCATCAGCAGCGCCGCGAGTTTCGGACCGTGATCGCGAGCACCGCGGGAACGAGTTCGTGCGCGATCAATCTTTTACTTTGGAGCGTGGTTTCTGTGCCACGCTCGCACTTGCGGCGGCGTCAGATTGCGATCGCGGAGCCTGCGCGCCCCGGTAGCAACCGCGTGTCTTACCGCTACTAGTGACCAGAGCAACGATCCGGGCCGAACTACCACCAGATGATCAGCTTTTCAGCAGCCTGCTAGGTGTGTATCTGGCGGCGAATGGCCTTCAGAGTTGCGACCAACCCCCATCGACAGGGAGTTCGGCGCCGGTTGTGAAGGTCGCGTCGAACGCAAGGAAGAGGACAGCCTTAGCGATTTCCTCCGCCGTCCCAAAGCGTTTCATCGGAACCATACCGCTCATTTGCTCCCTGATATGGTCAGCCGTGTCTTTACCGGGAAACACTTTGTCGAGGATCGGCGTGTTGATGGGACCGGGCGTCACCGCGTTGACGCGAATCTCCCGAGGAAGAAGCTCCGCGGCGAGCACCCGAGCGAACGATCTCAGCGCGGCCTTGGCGGCTCCGTAGGCGGCTTGACCGGGCATTCCCTTGACGTTCGCGATCGAGGTCGTCAGGACGACAGCGCCTCCGCGATTGATCGGCGGCGCGAGCTTCTGGACGGCGAAAAACGGTCCCTTGGCGTTCAGGTTGAACATCTCGTCGTAGACGGCCTCGGTCACGCTCTCGAGAGGCGCTGGAATGCTGAACCCGGCGTTGGCGAAGAGCAGATCGAACGTGTCGAACTCCGCCTTCACGCGAGAGGCGAGGGCGTCGATGTCCGTCAACGAACGCGCGTCGCTCGAGACCACGACCGCGTCCTTCCCGAGCTCTTTCTGCGCTGAATCCAGGCCGGCTTGCGAGCGACCCGTAACCAGAACGCGCGCGCCCCCATCGAGGAGCATCTTTGCCGTCGCGAGCCCCATGCCGCTGGTGCCGCCAATGATTACCGCCCGCTTCGCTTCGTACCGTTCCATCCGTACTCTCCTTAGCGACCTCAGAGCCGCCTAGCTAATTTTTAACCGTTCGGTATGATAATCACACGCAGAGGCTGGTGTCAATGAATTCTGAACTATTTGTTTCAAAATTCCACAGCACAATCGCGTGCTGATCCGGTCACCACGACCGTTTAGCCGCGGCGGGCGCTCATTCAGGACACCGCGCTCAAGGATTTCGGGTAAGGAAAGTCGGCGCCGGAGAGCTTGACGACAGCCTGCCACGCGGCTTCCTGGTTGGCGCGATCGTGGAGGTGTGGGTGGCGCATCGCCTCAATTGGGCCGGTGAGCTTCTTGGGTGCCGAGGCGAAGAATTGCCCCGAGACGTCCGCCCCGAACTCCGATGCCTGAAGGTAGCGACGAGCCGCGGTCTCCGGCGTCTGAGACATACCGGGGATGAGCTTTATCAGCGGAATCATCAGCGACTTCATGACCGGGCCAAGGTTTCGCACCGCCTTGGTGTCGGGCGCGCTGCCGGGCGAGACGGCATACACCGCCATGCCGGGCAGTAGCCGGCGGGCCAGCGCCGCGGCCCACCAAGCGATGATGAGCTTCGCGTCGGTATACGCGCGGTTGGGCTCGTACTTCACGTTCGGCCCGTTGCGCACCAGGGCTTCCACCGCAGCGCTTCGGTCGCCGTGGAACTGCGTGGCCGCAAGGGCCCCCACGTCCGTGTAGCTGAACATAGGTACGTCCCCTCGAGCAGGTTCCGCGCCGGCGATAATAATGCGCGCGTTAGGACTCAGCAGGTTGGCGCGGAGCAACCCGACAGTCAGTCGATGATGGCCGATTAGCGGGGCTTGCGCCGCTTCGATGCCCTCCGCGGTGAGGACGCGCTTCTTACCTCCAACCATCCCTGCATTTAGCAATAGGAAATCGACCGGGAGACCTCGCTTGACGAGTTCGACGAGGGCGGATTGAACGCTTGACGGCGAATCCAGATCCAGTTCTAGCGGTGTAAAAACCCGCTTCTTGGTCTCGGCTGCGAGCTTAGCGGCCGTCTCCTGGACCCGGGCCAGGCTGCGTCCGGTGATGATGACCTCGCGGTAGCCCTCGCCAGCAAGCATGCGGGCCGCCGCATGCCCAAGCCCAGAGGTGGTGCCGGTGACGAGAGCGATCGAATGTTTCATAGGTAGCTCCGTAATGAAGAGGGAGGTCGAACGGGGGCGGCCCGCGACGCTAGCGTCCGCCTTGCCAATTCTGAACCTTTCCGTACAATAATGGATCAGATGGCCAAGCGCAAGGAATTTCGAACTAAATGATTCAAAATGCCGTCAGGCCGCGTGGACGACCGCGCAGCTTCAACGAGAACGCCGCGCTGGAAAAAGCCATCCAGGTGTTCTGGTTGAAAGGCTACGACGGAGTGACGATCGACGATCTCGTCGCCGGGATGGGCGTGGGTCGGCCGAGCCTGTATTCCGTCTTCGGGGACAAACGGACGTTGTTCTTGCGCGTCCTCAAAGCCTACGCCGAAAGGAAGGGCGCTCTCACCGCGAACGCACTCCTCTCGCCGTACACCCTGCGCGAGTCGATCGCCAGCTTTCTGAGGTACACCGTCACAAGTGCGACAGAGAAAGGAAGCGCCTCGGGGTGTCTTCTCATGTGCGTCGCGCCGCTTGTGAACGACGCTAAGGTTCGGCAGTTCCTACGGAACGCTGCCGTTGCCGCCGTGGCCCTAGTGGAACGTCGTTTCTGCGATGGGATCGGTGCGGGAGAAATTCCGCCAGACTTTCCGGTAGCCGCGCGCGCGTGCCAGGTCCTCGACCTTGCCCGCGGTCTGACGATGCGTGCACAGATGGGCACGTCGCGTAAGACGCTCCTCAATGACGCCGAGGAAGCGGCCGACTTGGTGCTCCTGCCATGACGTCGAAATGCGGCGGTCAGCACTTTGATGCTGGATGGTGAAGGTTAGAAAGAGCAACCCGCGAGCCGCCGCCAGCCAGCCCACTCGGCCAGGAACAGGCCCGCGCCGCCAACCGAATCGAACCCGCGAATCGGGGTCCCGGCCGCTCCCCTCGAATACCCGATTGTCCTTTCCTGTACGGGGTTTTCGCGTTTTTGAGTCCCCGCTAGTCCCTTCGAATCCCGGCGAGTTTTAGGGAATCCGTTAGACTAGATAAACACGCCAGCGTCCACGCTGAAAAGCTCGCCGAGTCTCTTGGCCTGAGCTTTGCTCACTTCTCGCCGTCCGCTCAGGATAGATGACGCGGCAGCGCGATCGCCGAGCGCTTGGGCGACTTGCGATTGCGTGACGCCCTTCAGTGCCATGAGCTCGCGCAACGCCACAACGGGCGTCAACGTATGCCAACGTTCGGCACCAAGTCGACGCTCATAGTCGGCAGCCAATGCACAAAGGACGCGATAGTACTCGGTCTCTGCCGGCGAACGCCTGTCACCACGTATCGTCAGTTCTTCGATCTCACGCATCGCCGCGTCATAGGCACGCTTGGAGCTAATCGCATGCGGCCGGCGCATACGCAACAACTCGGCATATTCTCGTTCCGCTGCAACCGTCATTTCCATTTCCCCTTGCTGTATGTTGCGTGCGTAAGCACGTCACGAGCCACGATTACCTGCTCCGCATAATCGATCAACGTAATGAGTCGATATCTGTTCCCCTTCACGTTGAACACTGTGAATGGCGGCACGTAGTCGGCCGATGGCAGGTCGGCTTTGAGTTGCGCAAAGTTCGTCCACCTGGCTGCGGTCACGACCGCTCTCCATATCGCCAAGGCGTTCGCCACATCTGCATGCTTTCGAGCAGCTTTCTGAAGCGTCACTTGGCCCAGGACCCGCACGGCAAAGTTTAGCATTCCCCGTGGTTGTTGTCAATATGCAAACAGCCGTCATAGCGCGCTGACGGGAAATCGAACCTGTGAATCGGGTCCCATTTCGCGTCCCGGCTAATCCCCTCGAATCCCGACGAGTTTTGCGTAATCCGTTAGATCGCCGTTAGAGGAACAGCCGCCCGCCCCCAGTGCTCGGCGACGCGTCTTTCGCGAACGTTTCCGCAAGCTTGACGCTTTCCGTCACCCTGGCGTCTGTCGTCGCTGTCCAGCAATTCCTCGTGCGACAGGTGATTCCATACAAGCGACTCTCATGCCATGGTCGCCGCGGTGTGGCTGCGTGTGGCGCTGCGTATGGCTTGCGTTACCGTCATGCCAGCGCCCTCATGCGCCAAGGCGGTGACCTCTTCATCGCTCAATCGCTCGTGAAGTGTCTGCAACAGCAGGTCGTGCGTGTATCGCTCTGTATGCTCGCGCCGATATCCCTGGGCAAACACACTGTCGACGTAGCCCAACAGCTTGGCCGCAGTTCTTGCATCGCCGCCCGACAGCAGCGTCGCGAGGTGCTGAATCGCACACGCCGTGATGCCTGCATCGCCCGCCTCGCGCGCATCGAAAATCGCGGCGCGTGCCGTTACCCGTGCTTCGTCATCGCGATGCGCCGCAAGCAAATAAGCGGTCAAATTCGCTTTCGTGTTGGCACGCAAGCGCACGTTCTTCTGCGTTGCTTTGTTTGCCAATAGCTCTTCGAGGCGGCGAATCGCACTCTCGATTTCGCCGAGCGCGAACTCCGTTTCAGCGAGATTCATCAACGTGATGCCGACGATGCGCTCGTCGCCTTCTCGGCGCGCCATCTCCAGCACCTGGAGCAATGCCGTTCGGCCCTCCTCGAGACGCCCGGTCATGTCGTAGCCGACGGCAATGGATCCAAGCGTTCGCATCACGCCTCGCCGGTCATTATGCTCTCTGCTCAGCTCGAGCGAGCGTTGCAAATCGCGTTCGGCTTGAGTGAAGTCGCCCAGACGAAGGTTGGCAACGCCGCGCCCGCGCAGCGCACGCGCGAACCCCGCATAATCGCCGAGTTCTTCATGGAGTTCGAGCAAGCGCGACGAAGCTTCGTGCGCCTTCGATGCGAGCAACAGATCACCGAGCATCGCCGCGATTATCTCCCAGGCCATCGCCTGCAGCGGCTTTGTGAGCGACGTAGAACCGTCAAGCGCGCGTTCGGCGCGCCGGGCCGAATCGGCGCTCATGCCCCTTGACAAGAGGAACTCGCGCATCCCCGACAGGAGCCGCACACCGAGCGCGACGTCGCCCTGCTCGTCGATCGCCCAATCCAGCGCGCGACGTAAGTTATGAAAATCAGCTTCAAGGACGTCGGACCAATTGGGTGTACGTTCGTCCACCGATTGCACGAGCTTGAGATAATACTGGGCGTGGCGTTCGTTTAAGACGTTGATGCCGTCGCCAAGTTTTTCGAGGGCATAGGCGCGCATCGTCTCGAGCAGGCGAAATCGGCGCGTTTTCCCGTGCCGCTCGCTCGTCAACAACGACTTATCGACGAGCGATCCGAGAGTCTCCAGCACGCGCGACGTGGCGATGGCCTCGCCGCCACAGATGGCGAGCGCGGCTTCGAAGGTGAACTCGGCCGGAAAAATACCCAGCCGGACAAAGAGCAACTGCTCTTCCTCCGAGAGCAGGTCGTAACTCCAATCGACGAGCGCGCGCATCGTTTGGTGACGCGCCAGCCGGCCGCCTCCAGTCAGCACCGGGAACCGCTCCGACAACAGCGCCTCGATCTGAGATAGGCCCAGCAAGCGAACGCGCGCGGCCGCAAGCTCTATTGCCAAAGGGATCCCGTCCAGACGGCGGCATATGCCCTCTATGACCACAAGATCACCGTTTAGCGAAAACGACGGGTCGGCGCGCTGCGCGCTCTCGCAGAAGAACGCGACCGAAGCCTCGAGGCTGAGCGACCCAAGCCGGTATGTTCGTTCGCCGGGCACCCCAAGCGGCTGACGGCTCGTCGCGAGAATCCGCACGTCCGGGCACTCGGTCAAGATCTTGTCGATCGCCGCTGCGGCTGCGCCGACCACGTGCTCGCAGTTATCGAGAAGAAGCAGCACTTTCTTCCGAAGAAGCGCGTTGGCAATCGTATCGATGAGCGGCTGGTCGGCGCGTTCGCGAATGCCGAACGCGTTAGCAATCGCCGGCGCGACGTCGCTCGAAGCGCCCACCGCGGCAAGGTCGACGAACCATACGCCGTCCTCGCAATCGTCGCGTGCCTCGTAGCCAAGCTGCACCACAAGCCGGGTCTTGCCAACACCTCCGGCTCCGGTCAGCGTCAGCACGTGCGCGCCCGCGATGAGCTCGCCGACCTCAGCCAAGTCGCGCTCGCGGCCGACGAGCGGCGTGACCAGCCGCGGCAGATTGTGCTTCTTTGGACCCCGTGACTCCGAACGGCGTGGGCGCGATGGCCGCCGCGCCGCGGCTTCGATGGCCGCCCGTTGCTGCGGTTCGAGCTGTAACGCGTCGACGAGCAGCCCCAGCGTTTCCCGCTGCGGGGCCTTGTTGACGCCACGCTCCAGCGCGCTGATTCCGTCGGCGCTCATCGCCGCGCGCTCGGCGAGCGATTCCTGCGAGAGATTTGCCGCAAGACGAAACTCGCGCAGAAGCGCGCCGAACGACGAGTGGTCCGCCACCTTTCGCATGTCCGCCATCTATACGACTAACATATCCGGATGTCGGTTCCGGCATCGCACGGATTACGGCATGCTTCTTCCCGGGGCCGCGAGCCCCGCATCAACGCAACGAGGAGAAAATGCATGCTTCCCAGACTGATTCGACTGCCGAGGACCAGCCCGCCACGCGAACCGGACCATCGTCTTTTTCCCGGATGGGGGCCGCGCCTTCGCTGATCATCGCACAGCGCAGAACCCTCCGAAAACCAAGCTGGCCCACGCTGGCCACGGCATACGCATTCGCCAGCTGCACCGCGGCAACTGTGATCGCTTTCTCACGGCCGGAGATCTTCTTAAGAATGACCGCCGTTTGGCTGCTCCTCTGGGTTGCCACAACGGCCGTGACGCTCGCCTGCATCGGACAGTGGTACATCCACCGTCAATTCGGCGAGGTCAAGTTCGTCAGGCACAACGAGGTCGGCGGTTTCATCGTCGCCGTCGTCGGAACGCTCTACGCCGTGCTCCTCGGCTTTCTGACGGTCATCGCATGGCAACACTTCGCCGACAGCGCGCAGCTCGTTGCCGAGGAGTCGTCGGCAGCGGGCTGACGCCTGGCATACATCGGTGGGTCTGCCGGCAGGGCCGCGCTCACGAGTTCGCCGCGACATGCTGCTGTATGCCAACGCAATGGTCGAACATGAATGGCCCGAGATGGCGAGTCGTGCCTACGACAAGGAGGCGGACTTAATTGTAATGGATGCGATCGGAGTCGCCGGTGAATTCAATCCGCGCACCATCAAAGAAGGCAACGCGCAAACCGCGACATCGGCACAGCTGAGCGCCCTTCACGATTACCGTTATCGCCGGATCTCCGACAACCGGTCGGGGATCTTGTCCTTCGAGTGGCTCGTCTTGCTGGTGGGCGCCGTCTGTGTCGTTGGGTTCTGCTGGCTCTTCGGCGTCGAGAACAAGAGCGTCCATCTCTTGATGACGTCGGCAGTGACGATCGTCGTCACGGCGACCCTCGTGTTGCTCTTCGAGCTGCAGTACCCCTTCCAGAGTAATCTGCGCATTCCCTCGGATGACTGGATCGGCGTCGTCAACCATATCCAGTTCATGCAGTCGGGGCCTCAGGCAGGGATGCGAATGTGAGTGCGTTTCGGAATAGCGCCAACGGGAATCGAACCCCTCCTCTGCGGTCCCGGCCGATCCCGAGCATTGACGAAAGCGCTTATCTTATCGGGCCTTCGGCGCTTCACCGTTCCAGCCGATTCCGACCAATACCGCGGCGATTCGGCCGCTCCGTGACAAATCTGTGACGTGTGTCATGCTAACTGCATGAGAGATGAGGGTAGGTCCCTCGGAATCGGCCGATGGGGGCAGATTCCAAACCACCTCAAGCTGCTGGGGTCAAGAGCCCCGGTAGTGAGCGTTGATGGAAAGGCGAGGCTGCGACCTCGTCAGGTGTGATGTACGGAGA
>JBAVSO010000007.1:0-7754 GCA_049695635.1 Candidatus Cybelea sp.
GATCAGGAGTGATGGTGGGTCGAGCGAGACGCTCGAGAAAGCGTTGACGGTGATGCCGCGCGGCTCACCTTCCTTTAGCGTGGTAACGACGGTTACACCGGTCGGCACGCGACGCATGGCATGCCGAAAAGCCGCCGCGCTCGTCATTGCCGCCGCGCACCAATGCCGACGCCGAACGGCAGGACCGTAGCGTCGAGGGCGGGGTGATTGAGAAATCGGTGCAAGAAGCCATGCGCCGTAAGGCAATCGTTGAAGATTGCGAGGCCCGAAAGCTTGAGCATGGGGATGACGATCTCGAGATACGCAAGATACTCGTCTTTGTTTGCGGCTACGAAGACGACATCGAGATTGCGATGCGGGAAATTTTCGAGAAGCTCGAGGGCCGGCGTGTTGAAGACCTCGACGTGATCGTCCTCGCCGGCCCGGCGGAAATAGGCGCGCGCGACGTTGGTGCGGCCCGCGTCAGGATCGACCGTCCAAATCCGCCCGACCGGCGGCTGCGCAAGCGCCATCCAAAGCGTCCAGTAGCCATACCGAGTTCCAACCTCGAGAATCCGATTCGCTTGCATCGCGGTGACGATCGTGGAGAGGAGGCGGCCCGTCACGCGCTCGACGATTGGGACGCCGTTTACGCCGTCGATCTTTTCGAGCTCGATTAAAAGCGGGTGCGGCGCGCGATGCAATGCATCCAACTCCCGCGCACGCTCCTCCGAAATCACCAGGCTCGCTTTGGGCGCGCTGCGACTACCGACCTGCGCGCTCTGCCGCTTTGACGACGTTTCGCAACAGCGCGACGTTCGTAACGGGACCGACGCCGCCGGGTACCGGCGTGATCGCCCCGGCGACTCTGACGGCGCTTTCAAAGTCAACGTCTCCGCGTAAGACGCCGTTGACGATCGTGGTTCCAACGTCGATGACGGTGGCGCCCGGCATCAAGTCGCTTCCACGTATCAACCCGGGAGTTCCGGATGCAACCACTACGATCTCCGCCGTCCTGACGTACGGCTGCAGATCGCCCGATTTGCTGTGAACCATCGTGACCGTCGCATCCTCTGCGAGCATTAGCAAGGCAACGGGTTTTCCCACGACTATCGATCGTCCGATCACGACGGCAGGGCGGCCGCGAAGCGGCCAATGCGGACTGCGTTCGAGCAGCAGCATGACCGCGGCCGGAGTAGCCGGCACGTACTCCGCTCCGCTGCCGAACGCCAAGTGCGCCTGGTTCGCCGGATTCGTGCCGTCGACGTCTTTGTGAACCGGAATGGCGTCGGCGATCTCGCGAATCCGAAGATGCGATGGAAGCGGTTGCGCCAGCATGACGCCGTGGACGCTTGCGTCACCGTGGAGATCTTCGAGACGCGCACGAATCTCGGACGGCGTGGCGCGTTCGGGTAGCCGCTCCGCGACCACGCCGACGCCGACGCGCTCGCCGGTCCGTTCGAGGTTCCTCATATAAGCAAGGCTCGATTCGTTCTCTCCGACCAAGACGACGACGAGCTTGGGAGGAACGCCCGTCTCACGCAACGAGCGGGTACGTGCGATCAGCTCCGCGCGGAGATCGGCCGCTAGACTTCTTCCGTCGAGAATCAAGGCAGGCACGCCGTCGCCGTTTCGTTTGCCGAAGGATAGGAACCTCGGCGTGCCGCAGTTCGGGGGACTAAATGGCGCGTTATCTCGTCTGGGCGGTCGCGGCGGTGACGTTGGCGATCGCTCTGTTCGTGTTGTGGCCGTTCCTGTCGCCGACAGCGCATTCGATCGGGCCTGAGGGTCTGGTAGGCGAAGCGGCGCCGCTCTATAGCTTACGCGACGATCGTGGCGCCGTCGTCTCTCTCGACCGGTACCGCGGACACGTCGTTGTGATGAACCTATGGGCCTCGTGGTGTCCGCCGTGTCGCGCAGAGATGCCCGATCTTCAGCGGCTGGCAAATGCATATGCCCGAAGCGGGCTCGCTGTCGTCGGCGTAAACGAAGGAGAGTCACCAGAGCGTGCCCGTGCTTTTGCTGATTCGCTGGGCATTCATTTCCCAATTTGGATCGACATCGGACAGCAGTACGGTCGCGCGTACGCGGCGCTCGGACTGCCGACGACCGTAATCGTCGATCGGCGAGGAGCGGTGGTGCACGGTTACGACGGCGCGCTCACCTTCGCGCAAATGGAGTCGGCGGTCGAGCCGCTGGTCCGCACGCGTTGAGCGGATTGCTTGTAGCCGCGCTGGTCGTCGTCGGTGCGGTCGCTTTCGAGATTCTGCTTCCCGGGCAAGCGGTCTATCATGCAGGATGGTACAACGTCGCGCTCGCCGCGGTCGTTACTGTCGCGCTTATCGCTGGGCGGCGGCACTTTCGCCGAGCGAACTCGCCGCGCGCGCGAATCGCCGTTGCTGCGGTCGCACTCGGTGCGGCGGTCGCCGGATTCGCAGGCATCGCAAGCGGACTGCTGGCCCCCGACAATCAAACCGTTATCGGTGCGCCCGGAGAACGGGTCGCAGTGGAATCGCTCGGCGTGCTCGCCTTCCCACCTGCGTCATCCGACGCTCGGGCGAGCGGCTCGGTGACGCTCGTTCGCCGGCTCGGAGGACCAATGGCGATCGGGGAGCGAGCGCGCGACGCGGGCAGTTTCATCCTGCGGACGATCTCGCGCAGTGTCGCTTACGTTGAAGCGCGCGATCTGCGAGGGAATCGCTTGACCGTCACTCAGCCCGAAGGCGCGGCGTTTCTATCGCCCGTCCTGTTGCTCGAACACCGTCAAACGATCGCCGGAATAGATCTTCCTTTCGATTCGTTCAACGTTCCGGCGGCTCGGCGAGTCGTCAAAGCGGTCATGTTCACTCCCGCGCAAGCGGCGATGTTGCTGCACGGCGGTGCGGACGCCGGCGAGCCGGCCGTCCTCTTTGCGGTTGATGACGAGAACGAAAGGCCGCTGCCGCACGCGATCGCGCTGAGCGCGGGAGGGCGAGCCGCGCGCGCCGGCGGCCTGTCGTTGCGAGCGGTCGTCGCCGGTTATCCGGCGGTCGAAGTCGTTGCGGCTCCCAATCTCGTCGCGGCGGTCTTTGGAACGCTACTGGTGATTGCCGGCGTAATCGGGCTACTGACCGGCAACGATCGCGCGAACGTTTCGCAGCACGATGCTGCCCTGCGACAGCTCGACACCCTTGGGCGGTAAGACGTAGATCGCCGTCAACCGTGTCGCCTGAGTATCGATCGGAAACCGCACCGCAACACGCCGCCAACCCGGTTCGCCGAGCTGCGTCGCGTCGAGCAGGACATCCTCGTTGATTTCGTTGCGCACCGAAACGCGAACGCGTCCCTCGCTGCCGTCGTCTTGTACGTCGAAGGCAACTCCGATCGTCCCGGGCGGCAGAGAAACGTCGCCTTGCGCGTAGGCGGCGCGCTCGCCGTTTCCAAAAGAGAACGTTAGCCGCACGCAGCTTTGACAGCCGGCGTTCTTGATGACCTGACCCACGCCGCCTCGGCGCGCCGTCAAAAAGTATGCGCGGTCGGCAAAGGGTATTGCCACCTCGTGCGAGCCGACCGTCACGCGCGTGCTCGCTATGGTTGTGCCAATTTGCACCGTGACCGTCGCGTCACGCGACGCTGCATGAAATCGGCCCTCCCCATCTATGGTGCCGGTGGTGGCGGTCCAGTGCAGGGCGGCCGGGAGCGCCAGCGCGTACCCACGAGCGTCATAGGCACGTGCTTGCAAGGCGATCGTTGCATTTGGATCCACGTTTGCCGGCGCGGGTGCGATCTTGCTACGCGCCGGCGCGCCGTCTACCTCGATCGGAACGTCGCCCGTTAGTCCATCATCGCGCAGAATTAAGTGACCGCTGCCAGGAGCGAGTGCGATGAATCTTCCGTCGCGAAAAAGACCGATTCGCGAAGGCGAAACGGTTGCGCTCGGCGCCCGGTCGCCGGCTGCCACGTGATACGCAGCATCAACGGCGGCGATGCGTAGCGGTATCTCGGCCCCACTGATCGCGCGCACGACGCCGGGTCGAGCCACGAGCCTCACGGCCGGCCCTGCCGGGGCAGTGCTATAGACGAAGAGTCCGTCGGCAACGGGACGTTCTTTACCGTCCGACGGCGAGTTTGCAACGCCGGCATCAGCATCGCCTAAGCGGCGAACCACAAGCGTAGAAGATCCGCCGCCGTCGAACAGCAAGCCTTCGGTCGCACCGAGCGAGCGCATCAGCGCAGAAAACTCTCGACGTGTGACGCCGATGCTCAGCTCAGGCTGCCGCCCGTCTACCTCGATCAGAAAGAGCCGGCCGTCGGGAGCGATTGCGGCCCCGGAAGAGGGTGTGCGTTTCGAGTTCTCTTCGGGATATGGCGCGTCGGGATCGTCATACCATTGGGCGTCATGAAGGATCAATGCTCCGCCGCCAACCGCGGCCGCGATCGACCCCAGCCCAAAGGGGGTGAGGTCTCCGCTCGCGGTTACGGTCGAGTTGACGTCCGGAACGCCTACGACGCCATAATCGCTCGGCCCGATCGCCACGTAATAGCCTGGTGGTTGTGGAGTGAGATTATCGGCGACGCCGATCACGCGATAACTCGTCAAGGGAGGAGCGCCCGTGGTTGGGGTGAGTGAGACGAGCGTGACGTTTTCCTGCGGCGCTATCCGGCCGTAAGACGGGGTCAGCAGGGAGAGCCCACCCTCCGGACGCGGCATGCCATCGATGGCGTCGAGCGGCATCGTGCGCTCGGCGATAACGATCTGTCCCGCGAATGAAAACTCGGCGATGTGCGGCCATCCGTCGCGCGTGATCGCCAAAGCGTAGCGCTTGTACGGAAGCTGCAGCAGCGCGCCGTCGTGCACGACCACGTTGACGGGCCGATTCGTGTTGCCGATGTCGAAGAAATCGGCGTTGATCCCTGCGACGGCACGCGAGCGGCGCGCCATCGAGCCGATCGTTTCGCCGCGCGATACGAGCGAGTCGTTCGCGAGGACGGAGTCGAGCCGCACGTCGCTCCGGTGCGGATCCACGACGACGACGTGAACGGAGATGGGGCCATTTACCGTTTCCAGCTGATACTCGGCATATGCGATCCCGGGTGCAACGCTCTCCACCGACGGCGCCTGCTCGACGATTTGCGGAAACGGCGCACTCGGATCTATGCGCGCGGGCAGCTGGCTCGAGCGCGCCGCCGTAAGCGTGGCGACGAAAAAGAGGAAAAGACCGACGATTGCGGGTCTCATTTTGGATGCCATACTGCGACGGCGAGCGGATAACTTCCGGTCGCAAACGGAGCGTTCGCAACGCGGTGAAGCGTAGGAGCATCAAACGCGTCAATCTCATTTGCGCCTGCGCAAGGGACGTAGAGGCGCCGGGTCGCTTCATCGAACGCGGGCTTCCAGGGCGTGGAGCAAGTTGACAACGGCGAGCGCTTCGCGCGAAGCGTGCGCGCGTCCAAGACGTCGATTTGGTCGGTGCTTTCGTCCGTGACAAAGAGTGTCTGCGCAGCCGAGTCGAGCGCGACGCCGATAGGGAAAGCCAAAGTTACGCTGCGCGCGATCACCCGCGGCGTCGGCGTCTTCAGCCCGAGCGCGACGGCCGAGCCGGGCGTGCCAAAGAGCGAGCCCGTACTCTCGTTGGAAATTGCGTAGAGCACGTTGCCGTCGGAGGATAACGCGAGTGAGAAGACGCGGCTGACGGCACGGAACTTGCGCACGACGCGCATCGACCGCGCGTCGACTTCGGCGACGGTTCCATCATTTGCATTGGCCACGTAAACGAGCTGGCGCGTCTCATCCACGGCGAGCCCCTCGGCGGTCGCTCCCGTGGTTACGCGCGCCAGGCTTCGATCGGGGCTTATGCGCGTCAGCGCTCCGTCGCCGTTCACATCGCGGTCGGTAACGAAAACGGCTCGCGTCGCGCGATCGATCGCGACTTCGTCTCCGAGCACGACCCCGTCGATGCGACCGACGCTCCACGGCGCGAGGGTACCTAGCGTCAACGCGCTGCCCTCAGTGTCGGGGACTGCTATTTTGCCCAGTGGGTCTACCGCGACGTCGCCGGGAGTCCCGCCGGTCGCGAGCACGCCGAGCACCGCGAAATCTCGCACGCGATGAAAGATGACGCCGTCGTCGTAAGAGGCGACGACGATCAGACCTTGCTTCGTTGAAGGCGGCCGCGCGATTCGCACGGTTGTCGCCGCTAAACCGGCCTCGTTGCCCGCAACGATCAGCGCGCTCCCGGCGCGGGGATTGGCAGGGAGTTCGTAGAGGCCGCCCGGCGCGATCCGTCCAGGCCCGAGCACGACCGCTTGGTAGGGTGGTGGAAAGCCGTCGATCCGTAATGGAATCGTGCTTCCGGGGAAGTACGGCCAGGCGGTCACTTCGATTCTTCCGGTCGCCCGTTGCCGGGCCGGAGTGCGTGCTGCAGCGGCGTTCAGTACGATCAACGCCGCGAGTAGCAGTGCCAAGGCACGGAGTCGCTTCACTTCAGGGTTTGAGCAGACCGGTCGGAACGAGACGGCTCATCAGCGGGGGTTATCATCGAGAATCCTCGCGATACGCTCGAGCCCTTCGCGCACATCGCTCCCCGGTGCGACCGTGGTCTCCGCCGTTTTCCGCGGATCGAGCGAAAAGCTCGCGAGCCGGTACTGGTCAAACGTGCCGGCGACGATCGCACCGTCGGGATCGACGGCAAACGCGCGTCGCCTCGAACGATCGAAGACGACGACGTAGAGACGCAGCTCGAGCGCTCGAGCGCGCGCGATGCGCTCCGTCCAGGGCGCACCGATCTCGGTCGTCCAGCAGACCAGCGAATAGCCGGCGCGGCTAAAGGAGACAAGCCCCGCGGGATCAAGCACGAGTTCGTCGCCGACCGAGGCGACCGGGAGGATGCGGTCGAGCGTGGCGAGCCGCTCCCCATCGTCCGGCGAGAGGGCGCAGACGACCTCGAGAAGCTCGATCCGCTCATCAATGTCGTCCGGAAGCGGATCGAACGAGATCGCAAGGCGTAGCGTCCGACCGAGTTCGGATCTACGAGCCTTCACCTCCCCGAGCGCCGTTCGACGGGGAAGTGCGCTGCGCAATGCGATCGACGCAACGAGCGTTTGCGGTTCGCGTTCGCCTGCAAGCGCGACGATCTCTCCACGGGAATCGACGATCTGACTCTTCCCGCAGTACGCGACCATGCCGAGCTCGGTGCCGCATTTGTTGGCCGCGATGAACGGGACGCCGTTTTCGTAGGCTCGGACGCGAGCGAGCAGATCGGCTTGAACGTTCTCAAGCGCTGCCGGATTGCGTCCGCTCGTCACCCAAGCGGTCGGCATCACCAGTGCGCTGGCGCCGCGATCGACGAGTGCGCGCGCGATCGTGGGGAGACGCCCGTCGGCACAGACCAGCACGCCGAGTACGCCGATTGCCGTGGTCACCGGTTCGATTCGTTCGCCCGGCGCGAACCAGCGGCGGTCGAAGTGCCATAAGAAAAGCTTGTCGGCACGCCCCGCGAGCGAGCCATCGGAATCGATGACGAATGCGCCGTTTCGAAGCCCGGTGTCGGTTGATGCGGCAGCGCCGGCTACGATGACCGTGTGGGTCGCAAGCGCGACCTCGCGCAGCCGCTGGATCGCACCGGCGATCGCGGCCTCCTCCACAAGCCGCGCGCCACCGAGAACGTACGCGGGAAACGTCGATTCGGGCAACACTACCAAGTCGGCGTGCAATGCCGCTTCGCTCGCCGCCTCTATTATACGATCGAGCGTCAGCGGAAAGTCATCGCGGTCGTGCGCTCGAAGCTGCACCGCCG
>JBAVSO010000008.1:0-29293 GCA_049695635.1 Candidatus Cybelea sp.
GGTGCTGCGCGTGCGCGACACCGGCGAAGGTATCCCGTATCGCGATCTTCCGCACATCTTCGAACGCTTCTATGTAGTCGATCGGTCGCGCACGCGGGGCACGGGCGGGGCCGGCTTGGGATTGGCAATCGTCAAAGGGATCGTTGACGCGCACGGGGGAGCGATCTCGGCAGAATCGATGCTCGGGCGTGGAACTGCGTTTACGATTCGTCTTCCGATCATGCGTATCAAGCGGGAGTCTTAAGATTCTTAAGAGCGCAACGGGCATCGGCGTTGAGGCGACGAACACCGCGCCTCAGATGTTTGCGAACACCGCGGAGCCGACTTCCGTTTCAACGGAGACAAAGATAAACGTTGAGAAGCTCAACGTCTACTACGGCGCGTTTCATGCGATCAAGAACGCCTCGCTCGAAGTACCGGCTAACCGCGTAATGGCGCTTATCGGACCTTCAGGCTGCGGCAAGTCGACCTTTATTCGCGCGCTCAATCGCATGCACGATTTGACGCCTGGGGCGCGCGTTGAGGGACACGTCATTCTCGACGACCAAGACATCTACGCACCCGATATCGACCCGGTGGTGATCCGGTATAGGATCGGAATGGTCTTCCAGCGTCCCAATCCTTTTCCAAAATCGATCTTTGAGAACGTCGTTTACGGTCCGCGCATTCACGGCGAACGCGACGGCGTAAAGCTGAAAGAAATATGCGAGCTAAGCTTGCGTCAGGCCGCGCTCTGGGACGAAGTCAAGGATCGTCTCGACCGTTCGGCGCTCGCGCTCTCGGGCGGACAGCAGCAACGCCTTTGCATCGCTCGCTGTCTGGCCGTCGATCCCGAGGTCATTCTGATGGACGAACCGGCTTCGGCGCTCGACCCGATCGCGACTAGCAAGATCGAAGATCTCATCGAACAGCTCAAGAGGCAATATACGGTCGTCATCGTCACGCACTCGATGCAGCAGGCGGCGCGCATCAGCGACAACACCGCCTTCTTTCTGCTCGGCGACCTGGTCGAAGCCGACACGACATCGACGATCTTCACCAAACCGAAAGACAAGCGCACCGAAGACTATATCACCGGCAGGTTTGGGTAGTGCTTTGCGTTCCGGATGGACTCCGTCTCGGTTAAGATGCCCTTAATCGGCGAGCGCTAGACTTTTTTGCAGGGCGTTCTTAGGACCGCTCGATAATGAAGAACGAGTCACTCGATAATCAAGAACGAGTCAAAGGAGATTCCTGGCAACCCACTCTCGTTCGCTACGGCTTTGGAGTCCCTTCGCTTGTTGACCAGGGTTACTTTCGATCGTCGAGAAGTTGACTCGAATCGCTTTACTAAAAAGGAGATTCCTTCTATCGTGGCACTGACTCTCGTTCGCGCTGGTCTCATAACGGCGGCGATGGTCCTGGTCGGCACGTCTTTGGCGCTGGCGGAAACGCAGGCAACACCAGTAGCCCAGACGAGCGGACCGTCTCCGGCAGACTTCGGAAGTCCGCCGTCGGGCCAGATCCCGATCCTTTATAACGACCGGCACGTTTATGCCAGGCCGGATATTTTAAAGCAGGGGCGCGTCCTGGCCGCGCTTGCCCGCGGCGGGACGTTGTACATCCCGCTCCGCTCGATGTTCGAACAGATGGGCGCGACGGTCTCCTACGACGCGTCGAGTAAGACCGCAACCGTTTCGAAGGCCGGGGCCGAGGTCGTGGTCACGGTCGGCAAGCCCGAGGTCGTGATCAACGGCGAGTCCCGTCCGCTTGACGTGCCGCCGATCGTCTATCAGGGCGTCGTCCTGGTTCCGGTTCGTGTGATCTCAGAGAGCATGGGCGCGTACGTGCAATGGGTGCCCGACCGTCGCCTGGTCGTGGTACGCTACGTTCCGGCGACACCGCCGCCGACCGAAGCTCCGCCGCCGCCGGCTCCGGTCGAGACGGAGGCGCCTCCGCTCCCGCCGCCGGCGACGCCGAATCCAGTGAAGATCGGCGGTTACCTCCGTTCGTACTACTTTACGCGGCAGAACGCGTCAAACAATCCCGGCGCGCAGTTTAACTTCACACCAGGTGCCAAGTACAGCACGGCGGGCGTCAATCAGGCATCGTGGAACACCGCGGTCTCGATTCACGGTGAGTACGACTTTCAGACCGGCTGGAACGTCGGTGCTACGTATCTTTATGCCAATCCGATGAACGGTCCGTGCGTCGTCGCCGCAAACCACGCGAAAGGCGCGGTCTGCGTAACGCAGGTCCCGCCCAATACAAACCCCGACGACACGCTGCCCGCCTTCACGATGAGCACGTTCTACGAGGCCTACGCCGGCTATAACGCGCACGGTTTCCAGGGCGAGCTTGGAAACATCCTCTTCAATTCGCCGTGGGCGAACCCGGCCGACTCGCGACTCAAACCAGCAGCGTTCCAAGGCGCTTATTTGAACTATACATCGCCGTCCTGGTGGACGGTCGAAGCCGCCGATATGCTCACGTTTGAGAACCGTACCAGCTCGGCATTCAGCCAGCAGACGCTGCTGACAAGCTTCCCGGCCGGCAACAACGGCATGGCGTCCAACATCTTCGTCAACAACGGCGGCACGGGCATCACAAGCGACGGCTTTACGATGGGCAAGCTGGGCTACGGGAATCCTTCGGCTCCGGGCTTCTCGGCCGACGGATACTTCTACGGAGTCTACGATCTCGCGAGCATGTGGTGGTTCGACGGCAAATATCAGTTTAAGACTGACGGGGAGTGGTCGCCGTGGCTCGCGCTGCAGGGCGGCTGGAACCAAAATGCCGGACAGTCATACATCGGCAAGATCAACAGCCAGGCCTTCGGCGCACAGCTCGGGGCGAACATCGGCAAGAACTTTCAGCTAACGGTGGGCTACAACGAGATTCCCTGGAAAACCGATACGGTCTTCCTGCCGAAGAACGTGACCTGCAGCAACTCCAACTATCAAATCTCGGCGAAGGGAGCGACGCTCGCGTACTTCCTCCCGCTGAACGCCGCCCAGTGCTTCAACAATCCAAATGGGACGACGAGCATCTACTACGGCGGATGGGCGAGCCCATACACGGACAACTACGACAGCGATCCGCTCTTCACCACGAGCGTCACGCAGGGTATGGTCGACCGGCGCGCCCCGGGCAACGCGTTCAAAGCCGCGTTCCAATACACGTCAACCAACACGAAATGGGTCTTCATCGCGACCGATGCCTGGTACAACTATGGAAACGCACTGGCGCCCGAAAACACCAACATCTGGGTTCTGGACGGCCGGTATCGCTTTAGCCATATGCCCGCAAGCGGACCCTATCGCGGTTTGGTTCTGCGCGACCGCTTCATCGACCGTACGCTCTCGAACACGTTCTGCGGGGCCTCGGACACGCCGAGCTGCCCGTCCGGTTCGACGATCGGCGCGTCGGAGTTCGGCGGCCTCCCGCTCTTCAAGTACAATCGCGCGCAGCTCGAGTACGACTTTTGATGAGGGTTGCCGACTTGGCATAGCTTCTTAGCTAGTGGCAGGCAAGGGCGACGGGACCGTGCTCCGATGGGCACGGTCCTTTCGTTGAAAAATGACCAGGGTCATCGGTGCTTAACGCGAATAGATGACCTAAAGCAACTTTCGAGACGCGGAAAGAAGAGTTTCCTGCAACAAATGAGCCACTTAGTACGAGCGGCGATCATTCTGATCGCCGCGACCCTAGCGCAAGCTATCGGCACGGTTGCCCAAGCCCAGCCGATCGCTCCCGCGACGATTCTCAACGTTTCATTCGATCCCACGCGCGAACTCTACGACGACTACAACACCGTCTTTTCCGCGTACTGGAAGAAGAAGACGGGACAAAGCGTCACCGTCCAGCAGTCAAACGGCGGCTCCGGTAAACAGGCGCGTGCCGTTATTGACGGTCTCCAGGCCGACGTCGTCACGCTCGCGTTGGCCTACGACATCGATGCGATCGCCGACAAGGCAAAGTTGCTGCCGGCGAACTGGCAGTCTCGACTGCCGCAAAACAGCACGCCCTACACGTCCACCATTGTGTTCTTGGTACGTCAGGGTAACCCGAAGCACATACGCGATTGGGGCGACCTCATACGTCCCGGCGTTTCGGTAATAACTCCGAATCCGAAAACGTCGGGCGGCGCCCGCTGGAACTTTCTCGCCGCGTGGGCGTACGCGCTCTCGCGTCATGGCGGCAATCCCGCAACCGCAAAAACCTTCGTTACGCAATTGTATAAGAACGTTCCGGTTCTCGATTCGGGCGCGCGCGGTTCGACAACGACTTTCGTAGAGCGCGGCATCGGGGATGTTGAGATCGCCTGGGAGAGCGATGCCCTGCTTGCCGTCAACAGCCTCGGACGCGGTCGCTTCGAAATCGTCCGGCCGCCGACGAGCATTCTCGCCGAGCCGCCGGTGGCGCTCGTTGACGGCGTCGTAGATAAGCGTGGGTCGCGCCGCGTCGCGCAGGCGTATCTCGAGTACCTCTACTCGCCGCAGGGCCAAGAGATCGTCGCGCGCCACTACTTTCGTCCACGTCTGCCGGCGATTGCCAAGCGATACGCCGCGCAGTTTCCTGCGATGAAGTTCGTCGCCGTCGAGAAGTTTGGCGGCTGGAAGAAGGCCCAGCAAGAGTTCTTTGCGGACGGCGGAGTCTTCGATCAGATCTACCAGCCGAGTCAGTAGCGAGATGCCGCGACCTCCGATCGCCGCTCGCCGGCGAAGCATCATTCCGGGGTTCGGATTGACTCTGGGATTTACCGTGCTCTATCTCTCACTCTTCGTCTTGCTGCCGCTCTCCGCCACGTTCGCGGCGACGGCAAAGATCGGCTGGCATCAGTTCTGGCACATAGTGGCGGCGCCGCGCGCAATTGCCGCCTACCAGTTGAGTTTCGGCGCGGCGCTCCTGGCGGCCGCGATAAACTTCGTTCTTGGTACTCTCGTTGCGTGGGTCTTGGTGCGTTACGCATTTCCCGGGAAGCGGATTCTCGATTCGCTGGTCGACCTGCCGTTCGCGCTCCCGACGGCAGTAGCGGGCATAGCCCTGACGACGATCTACGCCCCGAACGGATGGTTCGGGCATCCGTTAGCGTCGCTCGGGATACACGTTGCATTCACCCGGCTTGGAATCGTCGTCGCGCTGACCTTTGTGGGCTTACCCTTCATCGTGCGAACGGTGCAGCCGGTGCTGGAAGATCTCGATAAAGAGCTCGAAGAGGCGGCGGCGAGCCTTGGCGCCGCGCGCTGGCAAACGTTCCGGCGCGTCATCTATCCGTCCATCCTGCCCGCCGCGATCACGGGATTTACCTTGGCCTTCGCTCGCGGTGTGGGCGAGTATGGCTCGGTCATCTTCATTGCCGGCAACATGCCGATGCGAACCGAGATCGCGCCATTGTTGATCGCGACGAAACTCGAGGAGTATGACTACGCCGGAGCTACGGCGATCGCGCTCGTCATGCTGCTCGCCTCGTTCGCCTTGCTTTTTACGATCAACGCGCTGCAACGATGGAGCAGCCGCCAGGAAGGCGCCGATATTCCGCAAGCCGCGCCCCTGCGCCCGGTACTGACCGCCGATGGTTAGCGCGATTCCGGCGGCGCGCGCGGCTTCCGTTTCCGAGTCGGCGTGGGTGCGACGCCTACTGATCGGTGCGGCCATATTTTTTCTGGGCGCCTTCCTCCTCGCGCCGTTGGCTATCGTCTTTACAGTAGCGCTGGGGCAAGGCGTCGTCGCGTACGTTCAGAGCTTTCGCGATCCCGACACGATCTCGGCGATTCGCTTGACGCTGCTGGCCGCGCTGATAGCGGTTCCATGCAATCTCGTCTTCGGCGTTTGCGCGGCATGGGCGATCGGTAAGTTCGATTTCGTCGGAAAGAGCATTCTGATCGCCCTTATCGATCTGCCGTTCTCGGTATCGCCGGTGGTCGCCGGGCTTACGTACGTGCTCCTCTTCGGAGCTCAAAGCTGGCTTGGGCCTTGGCTGACGGCGCACAACGTCCACATTATCTTCGCCGTTCCCGGAATCGTGCTGGTGACGATTTTCGTGACATTTCCCTTCGTTGCACGCGAGCTGTTGCCGCTGATGACCGCGCAAGGTAACGACGAAGAGGAAGCGGCACTCACCCTCGGAGCAAACGGCTGGCAAACGTTCTTTCGCGTGACGCTGCCGAACGTCAAGTGGGCAGTGCTCTACGGCGTCATTCTGTGTAACGCTCGAGCGATGGGCGAGTTCGGCGCGGTCTCGGTCGTTTCGGGCCATATCCGCGGCCTGACCGACACGATGCCGCTTCAAATCGAGGTCCTTTACAACGATTATCGGTTCGTTCCGGCCTTTGCGGTCGCGTCGCTCTTGGCGCTCTTGGCGTTGGCGACGCTCGTGGTCAAAAGTTTGGTCGAATGGCGCGCCGGAAAGCTCAAAGGAGAGGTCATATGAGTATCACCGTCGCGCGGCTCACAAAGAATTTCGGAAGTTTCAAAGCGCTCGACGCCGTCGATCTTGAAATCCCGCGCGGCCGTCTCGTTGCACTACTTGGCCCGTCGGGCTCCGGCAAAACGACGTTGCTGCGGATCATTGCGGGCCTCGAGTTCGCCGACTCGGGCACGGTTCACTTCGACGGCGTCGACATCGCCGATCGGAGCGCCAGCGAGCGCCGCGTCGGTTTCGTCTTTCAACACTACGCGCTCTTTCGACACATGACCGTTTTTGAGAACATCGCCTTCGGTCTGCGCGTTCGCCCGCGTCAAACGCGTCCGTCGGGCCGGCAGATCCAAGCGAAAGTCGGCGAACTGCTCGGCCTCATCCAGCTAAAGAATCAAGCGAACCGCTATCCGTCGCAGCTTTCGGGGGGTCAACGCCAACGGGTGGCGCTTGCGCGAGCACTCGCGGTCGAGCCAAACATGCTGCTTCTCGACGAGCCTTTCGGCGCGCTCGATGCCAAGGTTCGCGTCGAGCTGCGGCGCTGGCTGCGCCAGCTTCACGACGAGGTCGGCGTTACCAGCGTCTTCGTGACGCACGACCAGGACGAAGCGCTCGAAGTCGCCGATCGAGTGGCCGTTATGAACGGTGGACGAATCGAACAAGTCGGGACACCCGATGAGGTCTACCATCACCCCGCCACCTCATTCGTCTACAATTTCTTGGGAAACGTCAACCTCTTTCACGGACGGATCGACAACGGCATGGCGCACATCGATCGGGAAACGACCGACAACCTCGTTTACGTGCGTCCTCACGCGCTTGAGATTACTCGTCAGCCCAGCGGGCCGAATTACTTTCGGGCGACGACCAAACACGTCAATGCGGCCGGCCCGGTCGTTAAGGTCGAGGCAATCACGGACTGGGGAGCCACCGTTTACATCGAGATGCCGCAGGAGCGGCTGCACGCGCTTGCGTTGCGCAAGGGCGAAGAGGTATTCATCACGCCCAAAGACGTAGCGATCTTCTCAAACGAGCGGCGCTCGGCTACCGCCTGATCACCCCCAGGGGTGCGGCGCCCGCGGCGGGAGGAGATATCGGCTTGTTGCGCGCGACCGCCTCCCGCCGTTGCCGAAGAAAGCGCCCCAGGGCTTCACGGGGCCTTTCCTCTTTATCCGCAAAGGCGGCTCGCGTCCTGAGCCGTCTTCCCCGGTAACACTCCGAGATGTACCGTTCCAATTAGCGGGTCGCTTTAACGACGAACCGCCCGGCGTCTTCTGCTGCTGAATGCAACGCCGAATCGGTTAGTCAGTTAGCGCGGCTCGGAGAACGAGACGCTACCCTCCGAGCCGCGTACCCGATGGGCCGCGCGGCGTGCTGCAACGCCGCAACGACCTCAACTAAATCGTACCCGGCAATAGTCAAGAACTAGTCAAGAGTCGCCGTTGCGTCACTGAGTGGCGCGGATTTACAGGAAACGT
Source organism: Candidatus Cybelea sp. (assembly GCA_049695635.1). Taxonomy (GTDB): domain Bacteria; phylum Vulcanimicrobiota; class Vulcanimicrobiia; order Vulcanimicrobiales; family Vulcanimicrobiaceae; genus Cybelea. The sequence goes on from JBAVSO010000008.1 coordinate 7,876, forward strand.
AGCCACGAACGTGCTGCCTTGACCGGGGCGGCTGATCACGGTGACGTCGCCGCTGTGCCGGCGCGCGAGCGCGCGCGCAATCGCTAGGCCCAGCCCCGAACCTTCCGGCGCACGCACCGGATCCGCGCGCCAAAAGCGCTCGAAAATCCGTTCGAGATTATCGAGCGCGATGCCGGCGCCCGAGTCGCGGACCGCGATTTGGATCTCCGTCCCCTGGCGGCGGCACTCTATGGCGACGGAACCGCCGGCCGGCGTGTAGCGCAGCGCATTGTCGATCAGATTGGCGACCACGCGCTCGATTTGATCGGGATTGCCATAGACGACGAGCGACTGCTCGACTGAAGGCTTGAGGGCGATGCGGGCGGCGCCGAACCGCGGCCGATATTGCTCGATGAGCCGGCACATCGTCGCGGTGAGATCGACAACGAAGAGCTCGCGCTCGAGCGATCGGTCGGCCCCGGCAAGCAGCAGTAGATCGCTGGTCAACCGCGACATTTGCTTCGCTCCGTCGGAGATCGTTTCGAACCGTCGGCGGTCGTGCTCAGGATCTCGCTGCGGATCGCGCAAGGCTGCGTCGGCGCTGGTCGCGATTGCGGTCAGCGGCCCGCGCAGTTCGTGTGACGCGTTATCCGTAAACTCGCGCAAGGCTTGAAAGCTCCGCTCGACCGGGCGAACCGCGCGGCGCGCCAGAGTGACGCCTGCCACAGCGCCCGAGAGTGCCGCGAGGAGTGCGCCGGCGAGCAATCCGATGTCGAGATAGCCGAGACGCGTGCGTTCTTCTTGGCTCCACTCGCTCGCGAGCACCGAACCCACGCGCCGGTGGGTGGCTGGATTCAGAATTGGTGCGGACACGCTGAGAAATCTATCCACCGTGCGCGATCGCGGCGTGAGGCCCTGCGCGGCAAGCCGCCGGCCGTAGCCGTCGAACCATTGCAGCCCTTGATTGGGCGTCAGAAGTTCCTTGCGCGATACTTCTGACCGATCGATCGTTAGCGTATCGCCGTCGAAGATCACGCTGCGCATTCCGGCGCGTGCGAGGTCCCCTAGCCGGACCAGGGTCTGCTGTTTGACGATGTTGCTGAAGGCGAAGTGCACGGCCACCGCGGCCATCACAAAAATGACGGCGAACGCGATTAGATACGAGAAGAGCAGCCGCTTCTCGAGGGCGAGGGAATTATAGCGGGACTCACGGATCGTCTGCAAGCCGATATCCAATGCCGTAAACGTTCTCGATCGGGTCGGCGACGCCGCCGGCATCGCGAAGCTTGCGGCGAAGATTTGTGATGTGGGTCTTGATCGAGTCGCGCGGCGCGTCGCCGTCGAAGCTTGCGACCTTATCTTGAAGCATCGCTCGGCTGAAGACTTGCAGCGGGTTGCGCATCAGCGTTTCGAGGATGGCGTATTCGGTGCCCGTTAACGGTACGACGGCGTCGAGATAGGTGACGACGAGACGGTTCGGATCGAGCCGCAACTGGCCGCGTGTTAAGGTCGGTTGATGCTCGCCGTTTTGGCGGCGCCAAGCGGCGCGAATGCGGGCTGAAAGCTCGGTCAGATCGAAAGGTTTCACTACGTAATCGTCGGCGCCGGCATCGAGCGCGGCAACCTTATCGTTCACTTCGCCGCGCGCCGTGATCATCAGAATCGGCGCCTTCATATTTTCGTCGCGCAGGCGGCGGCAGAGTTGCAGTCCGTCGAGCCCCGGCAAGAGGACGTCGAGCAAAATCACGTCGTGCACGCCGGTGCGGGCAAAATCGAGCCCGGTCAGTCCGTCGTTCACGACGTCTACGGCGTAGTGCTGGCGTCGCAGGTCCTCGGCCAGCGAGGTATGGATCCGCGGATCGTCCTCGACGATCAAAATGCGCATTCGCCCTTACGCTCTTACTCGGCCGCCGCGGGTCACCCTTCGACTCGAATCGACCGGCCGAGCCGAAGAGCGGGTTTTCCGCGTACCCAAGTGAAATTACGGCGCCCTCATGTCTTTGACGATGAAAGCCCTGGTTAAGCCGAGCTCGAGCCCGGGCTTTCTCTTGACCGACGTGCCGATACCCGAGTTGGGGCCGAGCGACGTGCTGATTCGCGTGGAGAAAGCGGGCCTCTGCGGGACCGATCACCACATTTACGCTTGGGATACGTGGGCGCAACAGCGCATCAAACCGCCGCTCGTCGTCGGGCATGAGTTCATGGGGACCGTTGTCGCGGTCGGCGACGCAGTACGCTCGATTCAGGTCGGAGAACGCGTTTCGGCCGAGGGGCACATCGCAGATCTGACCTGTCTGCTCTGCCGAACCGGACAGGCTCACATCTGCGAGCGGGTGAAGATCGTGGGTGTCGACCGCGACGGCGCGTTTGCCGAATACGTCGCGATCCCTGAGTATAACGTGTGGCGGCTCGATCCGGCGATTGCCGACGAGGTCGCCGCGATTTTCGATCCGCTCGGCAACGCCGTGCACACCGTGATGTCGGCCGGTGTCAGCGTCAAGAGCGTCGTCATTACCGGCGTCGGCTCGATCGGTCTGATGGCAATTCCGGTTGCAAAGGCCGCCGGCGCCACGGCGGTATTCGCCGTCGACGTCAACCCGGCGAAGCTAGAGATTGCACGGCGGCTAGGTGCGGATGCGGCCTTCTTGGCGACGCAAGACGACCTCGTCGGCGAGATCAAACGGCGTACTCGCGGCGACGGCGCCGACGTGCTGCTCGAGATGTCGGGAAGCGGCGCCGCGATCGATCTCGGTCTGCAAACGTTGCGCAACGGCGGAACGGCCGCGATGCTCGGCATACCGGCCGACAACGTCAACCTCAACCTCGCCGAACGCATCATCTTCAAAGGTCTGAGGGTTTTGGGGATCAATGGCCGGCGAATGTTCGAAACTTGGTATCAGACCGAGGCCTTGGTGAAGAGCGGACGCGTTGACCCGCGCTCGATCATCACGCACGTTCTTCCGTACACCGAGTTCGACCGGGCCTTTGAATTGATGGAGAAGGGCGAAGCGGTCAAGATCGTTCTCGATTTCAAAGGAGATATTGCCAAGCCATGAATCAGGCCTTCGAAACAAAGCTGCAGACCGACCTCGACGCGCTCAAGCAGGCGGGTACGTACAAACGTCTTCGTCACCTGACGACGCCGATGGCTCCCGAGGTTCACATGGAGGAGGCCGGCGACGTCATCGTTCTTTCGAGTAACAACTACTTGGGACTCGCCGACAATCCCGAAGTCGTCGAAGCCGGAAAGCGTGGCCTCGACAAGTACGGCGCAGGTACGGCTTCAGTGCGTTTTATCTGCGGAACGTTCGATATCCACCGTGTTTTGGAGGAACGGATCGCGACGTTTTTGGGCACGGAAGCGTCGCTCTCGTACGTCTCGTGCTGGAACGCCAATACCGGGCTCTTTCCCACGATCTGCGACGAAGGGTCGGCGATCGTTTCAGACGAGCTCAACCACGCCTCGATCATCGACGGCGTGAGGCTCGCATCCAAAGCGCGGCGCGAACGCTTCAAGCACGGCAACATGGCCGAGCTGGAAGAGAAGCTCAAAAACGTCGCCGGCTGCTTTCCGGTCGTGATCGTTACCGACGGGGTCTTTTCGATGGAGGGCGATCTAGCAAAGTTGCCCGAGATCGTCGAGCTCGCGAAACGTTACGGCGCCATCGTCGTCGTCGACGATTCGCACGGAACCGGAGTGATGGGCAAAACCGGGCGGGGGACGGTCGAACACTACGGTCTCACGGGTCAAGTCGACGTGATCACCGGAACCCTCGGAAAGGCGCTCGGCGGCGCGGCGGGCGGCTTCGTCGCAGGCAGTGAGGCTTTGATCGACACGCTAATTCAGCGCTCGCGGCCGCAGCTTTTCTCCAACGCCTTGCCGGCGACGGTTGCCTGCAGTTCGCTCGCCGCTATCGAATATCTGGATGCCCATCCGCAACTGGTCGCAGAGCTGCGAGAAAAGACCGGCTATTTTCGCGAGGGCTTGAAGCGAATCGGTTACAAGCCGCTCGAGAGCGAGAGCGCGATCGTACCGATCATTGTCGGCCAGACGGCCTTCGCGATCGCAATTAGCGACAAGCTGTTGAAGGCCGGCGTTTTTGTTACCGGCTTCGGCTTTCCGGTCGTGCCGGAAGGCACCGCGCGCATCCGTGTCCAGATCAGCGCGGCGTTGACGACGGATGAGATGGACCGGGCGCTCGCCGCGTTCGAGCGCGTCGGCAAAGAGACCGGGCTGCTTTCTGCGTAGAGCAATGACGCTAAAGTTCAAGCGTTCGGGGTTGGTCTTGAAGCCGAGCGCCACCCGCGGACGTTTTGGCATCCTCAATCCGGCCTGCGCTCGGCTTCGCGACGGCGCGCTTCAGCTCTACCCTCGGATGGTAGCGGCCGGAAATGTCTCGCGCATCGGCTCGTTCAAAGCACGCGAAAGCGCCGATGGAAAGCTAGCGCTCGAATTCGAAGGATTCGCGCTCGAGCCGGAGGCGCCGTACGAACTGCGCGACGGTTCAGACGGATACGGTTGCGAGGATCCACGCGTCACGTTCCTGCCGGTCTTAGACCGGTACGTCATGGCATACGTGGCGTTCGGTCCGCGGGGTCCGGAGGTCGCCATCGCGATTTCCGAAGACGGACTACGCTGGCAACGCCTGGGACCCATTCGGTTCACGGATAGCGACGACCGTTTCGCGGACAAGGATGCGGCGTTCTTTCCGGAACCAGTCGTCTCACCCGCCGGCGTGGAGTCGCTGGCTTTTTATCATCGGCCGACGTTGCAGCTCTCGGTTCCCGACGCGAAGGCCGCGGTGGCCGCGATCGAAGCGCTTCCGCCGAGCGAGCGCGAGAGCATTTCGATCGGCTACGTTCCGCTCGACGACGTCAAGGCCGACATCAATAAAATCTGCGCCGTTGCAGAAACGTGCCGGCTTGCGTTACCGCCCGCGAGCTGGGGAACCATCAAGGTTGGCGCGGGCGCGCCGCCGGTGCGGATCGACGAAGGATGGCTCTCGGTGATCCACGGTGTCGATGAGCTGAAGCACCCCGACGGTCCTTCGCTCCTGCGCTACTGCGCCGGCGTCATCATTAACGACATCAGGCGCGTGGATCGCGTCGTTTTCCGATCGCCGGAACCAATCTTCGTTCCGACGGTAGGGGCCGAGCTTCACGGCACCGTTGGTCACGTCGTCTTCCCTACCGGCATCGATCCGCGCGGCCCGCGCGAATTCGACATCTACTACGGAATGGCGGATTCCGAGATCGGCCGCGGGAGACTGACGGTCGACGCTTAGCCGGGAAATTGGTTGCGGGGGGTGGATTTGAACCACCGACCTTCGGGTTATGAGCCCGACGAGCTACCGGACTGCTCCACCCCGCGATAGGAGCGACTACATTCCGATGCCCCGGGTTTCGCCCCTGCTTCGCGCGGTCCGCGCCGGGCCGACGACGAAAGGCCAGGATAATGGGGTTGGGCTCGTTTGCAACGCGGATTCCGAAGATCCACCTGCACTGTCACCTCGAAGGAAGCTTGCGCGCTTCGACTTTCGTCGAACTGGCCGATAAGCACGGCGTTGCGCTGCGGTATAAGCAGGGCGACGCGGGGGTCGACCGGTCGGACCCTTATCGCTTCGAAAGCTTTGCCGACTTTCTTTATATCTTCGCGGCCGTCAGCCGGTCCCTGCGAGAGCCGGAGGACTACGCGCGCCTCGCGCGCGAGTTCGTTGAGGACGCACTCGCCCAGCGAGTGATCTATGGCGAGCTTTTCGTTTCGCCCTCGGTTTGGACGTTCTTCAACCCACGCCTCGACGTAATCGCAACGATGCAAGCGATCGTAAGCGAGTTGCGCGCCGCGCGGCCGTCGGCAACATTCAAACTCTTGCCGGACCTCACACGCAATTTCGGGGCCGAGAGCGCGATGCAGACGGTGCGCGCAGTCGCCGGCATGACCGATTTGGACGTGATCGGCATCTCACTTGGCGGTGACGAAGCGCGCTTTCCAGCCAGACTCTTCGTTGAGGCGTTTGCGTATGCGCGTGCCCAGGGGCTTCACTGCGTCGCTCACGCCGGCGAAGACGACGGACATGGCAGCGTGCGCGACGCAGTCGAACTGCTGCGCGTGGAGCGTATTGGACACGGCATACGCGCGCTCGACGACGTAGGCCTCGTCGAGTCGCTCGCGGCCAAGCGAATCGCGCTGGAGATCTGTCCCACCTCAAACCGGCGCACGGGTGTCGCTCACGTTGCTCATCCCCACCCGTATCTCGATTTCGATCGGATGGGCTGTGTGGTAACGATCGATTGCGACGACCCTGCGATTTTCGGCGCGTCGATCGAACGCGAGTACGCGCTGGTCGAACAGGTTGCCGGCACAGCCGCGTTGGAGCGCTACGTTCGCAATGCGATCGCCGCGGCGTTCGCGAGCGACCAAGAGAAGCGGGCGATGGAGGCTGCGCTGTTGGAGGCTGCGGAACTCCCCGTCGCCCAGCGAAGTTAAAGCTGCTATGCCGGGCCACTCGCATTCGCACTTCGCCGAGTCTTTCGAGATGTACATGAAGGCGATCTACCGGCTCGAGCGCGAGGGGCCGGGTGTCACGACCTCTGCGCTCGCGACCGAACTGGGCGTAGCTCCGGCGTCGGTCTCCGGCATGCTCAAGAAGCTCGTTAATGACGGCTTCGTCGAACACGAAGTTCGGGGCGACATCCAGCTGACTCGAAAGGGCCTGGAGGTCGCAGTCGGCGTCGTACGCCGGAACCGCTTGGCGGAACGGTTGCTAACCGACGTGCTCGGAATGCCGTGGGACGAAGTCTACGCGGAAGCTTGCATCCTCGAGCATGCGATCACGCCTCGCGTCGAGGAGCGTCTGGTTGCAGCGCTGGGCGATCCGCAGACCTGTCCCCACGGCCATCCGATTCCGCCGAGCGATCTGACCGAGCCGGTACGCGTCGGAAGTCCGCTGGCTCAGGTTGACTCCGGCACGGAAGTCACCGTCTCGGGCGTCAGCGAGCAAATGCCCGAGATCTTGCGTTATTTGGGGCAGGTGGGAGTTCGGCCCGGAGTGCGTTTGCGCGTCGTTGAGAAGGCGCCGCTCGGGGGACCGGTCACGATCGACGTGGACGGCGAACGCCACGCGATCTCACTCGAGCTTGCGCGGATGGTCATGATCGCGTGATCACACGCTTTTTAATCGTCCTCAACGTGATAGGCTATCTCTGGGAGATCTCGGTCGGTGGTCCCAGCATGCTCTCGGGCTTCGGTACCGATAGCAGCGGCATGCAGCGCGTTTTGATTGACGGGGCGCTGATTCCAGCCGCGGTTTTGCAGGACGGGCAATGGTGGCGCATCGTGACGGGTGCCTTTCTGCACAGCGGCCTGATCCATATCGGCGTTAATATGATGTCGCTCTGGTTCCTCGGACGCTTCATCGAGTACGCGCTCGGATCGTGGCGCATGCTTCTCGTCTACATGGTATCGCTCGTCGCCGCGGGATTGGGTGTCGTGTACTTCAGCTTGCCGAACGTTCCGACGATCGGCGCGAGCGGCGCCATCTTCGGGCTCTTCGGCGCACTTTTCGCGATCGGGTTGCGGCTGGGACGGCCGGGGATGGACCTCGTGCGCGCAAATATCGGCATCCTGGTCTTGAATCTCATCATTACCTTCACCGTGCCGGCGATTTCGTGGCAGGCTCACGTCGCTGGATTGTTAGCCGGGTTTGTGCTAACCTACGCGATCTACGCTCCACCCCGCCGGGTCGCGCCGATCGTCGTCGACGCGGCGGGTCACGAACTCGAAACGGAGTACGAATCGCCCATCGATCCCCACCGCGCGCAGTGATCGCGCTCGACGAGCTGTTCGGAAGCGCCGGACCGTTCGCGCAACACCTCGGCGGCTTCGAACCTCGCGCTGGGCAGTTGCAGATGGCGCAGCTCGTAGAGCGCGGCATCATGGAAGAAATGCACACGATCGTCGAGGCGGGCACCGGCGTCGGAAAGTCGCTCGCATATCTGGTACCGGCGGTCCGAAGCGGAAAGAAAGTCGTGCTCTCGACCGGCACGATCGCACTCCAAGAGCAGCTCGTGCGCAAGGATATCCCACTCGTACAGGCCGCCCTGGATGCTCCGCTGCGAGTGACGCTGTTGAAGGGACGGGCACACTATCTTTGCCGGCTCAAGCTCGAGCGCATGCGCGCGGACCGACTGCTTGCCGGAACGCCGTCCATGCAACGCATCTGGGAGTGGGCCGAGCGAACGGAGAGCGGCGACCGCGGCGAGCTCGGCTTCGTACCGCCGGCCGGTGAGTGGGAAGAGCTCGACGCGGATGCGGACGATTGCGTCGGCGAGCTCTGCGCACACTTTCGCGATTGCTTTTTCTTTGCAAAACGCGACGAAGCGAAGTACGCCGATTTAATCGTCGTCAATCACGCGCTTTTCTTTCTCGATTTAGCGGTCGGCGGCGGCCTGCTGCCGCCGTATGACGTCGCCGTGCTCGACGAAGCCCATCAGTGCGAGCGCTGGGCAACCGACGCGCTGACGGCCGTCCTCTCGGGGGCGACGGTCGGGAGGATGTTGCGAAAGCTGCACCGCGTCTACGAGCTGCCGCCGGCATTCGATGCTGAGCTAGACCTCTGCGTTCGTAGGCTCGATGCCGCGCTCGCGCGCGTACAATCCGACCGCTACCCGCTCGCCGCGAACGACCAGGCGTGGCAGCCGCTCGAGGCGCTGCGCGCGGCGCTCTACCGGCTGGAAAACTGGCTCTTTGCCAACTCGCCCGCGGCGTTGAAGCGAAGCGTCGACGATCAGGCTGAGGGTGACCGGCGACGCGATCTCGCCCTGCGCATGGTGCTCGCACACGAATCGGTGATCGATCGCGCCGAGGCTGGCGGTCCCGATACGATCTCGTGGGTCGAACGCAACGACGACGGACGCTACTGCGTGAACTGCGCGCCCCACGAAGTTGCCGACTTTCTGCGAGCGACGCTCTTTGCGCGTACGCAAAGCGTGATTCTTACGAGTGCGACGCTGGCCACCGATGCCTCGTTGAGCTTCATTCGGCGAACGCTCGGCGTCGACGAGGCACAAGAGCTGTTGGCCCCGTCGCCCTTCGACTATGCGCGTCAGGTGCGGCTGTTCGTCGCGCCCGCCGAGCTGAACCCAAAGTCTGCGGAGTTCGCGCGCCGCGCTGCCCCGCTGGTGGAGGAGTGCCTCGACCGCAGCGGCGGACGCGCGTTCGTTCTGTTCACGTCATATGCGCGGCTGCGCGAGGTCCACGCTCTGCTCGCCGAGCGTCTCGCTTTTCCAGTACGTTTACAGGGAGAACTGCCGCGGGCGAGTTTGCTTGACTGGTTCAGAAAAACGCCGGGTGCCGTACTCTTCGCCACCGCGACCTTTTGGGAAGGCATCGACGTGGTTGGGGACGCGCTCTCGTGCGTGATTATCGATCGGCTTCCGTTTCCGTCGCCGCGAGATCCGCTTGTCATGGCGCGCGTGCGCGCACTCGAGGAACGTGGACTCGACGGCTTCGAGCACTACATGATTCCGGCCGCAACCGTACGCCTCAAGCAGGGCTTTGGGCGACTCATTCGCAGCAGCACGGACCGCGGTTTGGTGGCGCTGTTGGACGGCCGGGCCGCTTCGACGCGTTATGGCGCGACGATTCTTTCGGCGCTCCCGCCCGCTACCCGGATCGAGCGCCTTGACGATTTGGAGCGCTTCTTCGCCACGAAAGAGTAGCTTCGGCGACCACCCGATCGCCGTCCATCAGCGCGAGCCGATCCATCCGATGACTCTTCGGCAAGTAGAGCATCGCAAGATTGCCGTGCGGCGTCGCTCTGCCGAGCATCGTGCGCTCGCCGTCGTGCATCCAAGCAACGTCTAGGGCCCTGCCCGCATCGCGCACGACGACGAGGTACCAAGAACCGTCCGGGGCGTAGACCACTTCGGCCGCTGGACTCGGCTGCATCGGATGAAACCTCGTCATGCGGTGCGGCACGCCGGCCAGCCGCTCCATGACCGCGTTCTGAGCGAGCATTGTTGCGTCCATCTGGCGGTTCTCCGACCAAAAATACGCGGACGGCAACAGGCCGACGAGCAGCGCGGCAGCGAGCGCGTACGACAGCGGCCAGGCCGAACGCTGCGGTCGAATCGTGCGTTCGATGCGGACGGCTAACTCGGGCGGGGCCGCTCGATGCGCTTCCATTGATGCGATAAGCGCGACGTCGCGCTCCGCGGCGCCGACCAGTCGAGTGCAGCTGGAACACTCGCGCAGGTGCGCATCGATTGCCCAACGCTCGTCATCGTCGAGCGCACCTAGCGCGTAGAGTTCCGCGCGCTCTGCGACGTACTCGTGCGTCATGGACGATTGCCGTCCGCGGCAGAACCCGAATCCAAAGCTGACGCCAGCTTGCGCAGCCCGAGTTTGATCCGGCTCTTAATCGTGCCGAGCGGCTCCTGAAGCTCGGCCGCGATCTCGCTCTGCGTCTTTCCCTGATAGTACGCAAGCGCGAGCGCAATGCGCTGTTCGGCCGGAAGCGCAAGCAAGGCGCGGCGGACTCGATCCCGCTCGATTGGATCGGCGAGCGAAGGCTCTTCGCGGTCGGGCGCCAAGACGGCGAGACGCTCCTCCGTGCGCGTCCTTCGAGCCTGCCGCCGCAGCCGCGAGATCGCTTCGTTGCGAACGCAGACGACTAGAAAACTACGCAGGTTTCCGCGTTCGGGCGAATACGCGCGCGGGGATCGCCACAGCTTCGCGATCGCATCCGCCACGCAATCCTTGGCATCGTCGGCGTTTCCGAGCACGTTATAGGCGGCCGAATAGAGCAGCGAGGCGTACTGCCGATAGGCTTCGCCGAAGGCCCACTTTGTGTGCGCCGCAAAGGCGGCTTCCAGGTCCAAGCATTCCTCCAGAGAGAACGCCCGAGCAACGAGGCCGGATGAGAGTCCGTCCCGGACGACTACTCTTCTTGGGTGACCTCAATCTTCGAGCGTTCTTGAAGCTCTTTGACGATCGACGAATCCGCAAGCGTGGTCGTATCGCCGAGCGTTCGCCCTTCGGCGATGTCACGCAACAGACGGCGCATGATCTTGCCGCTCCTCGTTTTCGGCAGTTCCTGGGTAAACGTCACGAACTTCGGGCGGGTGAACTTCCCGAGCTTAACCGCCACGTGCTCGCGCAACTCGTCGGCAAAATCCGGAGAACCCGTCCGGCCGCCTTTGAGGGATACGAAAGCGTAGACGGCTTGCCCCGTCATCTCGTCGAGCTTTCCGCAGACGGCGGCTTCTGCGACTGCCGGATGATCCACGAGCGCGCTCTCCACCTCGGTCGTCGAGATACGATGCCCGCTGACGTTCATCACGTCGTCGATGCGCCCCATGAACCAGTAGTTGCCCTCGGCGTCGCGCCGGCCGCCATCCCCCGCGAAGTAGAGATGCGGAAACTTCGACCAATAGGTCTGCACGTAGCGATCGTCGTCGCCCCAAATGCCGCGAAGCATTCCGGGCCACGGCCGCGTCAGCACGACGTAACCGCCGCCACCGAGCGGCACCGACTCGCCGGCGTCGTTGACGATGTCGGCCGCGATTCCGGGCAGCGGTTTTGCGGCACTGCCGGGCAGCAGCGTCGTGACGCCTGGAAGCGGCGCGATCATGATGCCGCCCGTCTCCGTTTGCCACCACGTGTCTATGACCGGCGTACGGTTTGCACCGATCCACTCGCGATACCAGATCCACGCCTCGGGATTGATCGGCTCGCCGACGGTGCCGATTAGCCGCAGCGACGAGAGGTCGTGGCGCGCGGGGTATTCGGGACCCCATTTCATGAAGGTCCGGATTGCGGTAGGCGCGGTGTAGAGGAGCGTCACGTCGTAGCGCTCGACGATCTCCCAAAACCGGTCCTTATCGGGGAAGTCGGGCGTGCCTTCGTAGATGACGCTGGTCGCGCCGTTTGCGAGCGGTCCGTAAACGATATACGAGTGTCCCGTAACCCAACCGATGTCGGCGGTGCACCAAAAGATGTCGTCGTCTTCCTTCAAATCGAAGCAGAGCTTGTGTGTCATCAGCGCCTGCGTCAGGTACCCGGCGGTGGTGTGCTTGATACCCTTCGGCTTCGCCGTCGTGCCGCTGGTGTAGAGAAGAAAGAGCAGGTCTTCGGCGTTCATCGCCTCGGGTTCGCACTCGGTCGATTCCCCGGCGATAACCTCGTCCCAAAAGAGGTCGCGTCCCTCGTGCATAAAGACGTCGTCGCCGATGCGGCGCGCAACGATGCAATGCGCGATCGAGGGCGTCTGCTCCATTGCGACGTCGCAGTTGCGTTTGAGCGGAATTTTATTTCCGCGCCGCCATCCGAAGTCGGCGGTGATCAGCGCGACGCATTTGGCATCGTTGACTCGATCGACGATCGACTCCGGCGAGAAGCCGCCGAAAATCACGGAGTGAACGGCCCCGATTCGAGCGCAAGCGAGCATCGCAACCGGAAGCTCGGGAATCATTGGCATGTAGATCGCGACGCGATCGCCACGGCGGATGCCGAGTTTACGCAAGCCGTTTGCAAACCGGTTGACGTCGTCGAGAAGCTCACGATAGGTAATCGTGCGCCGGTCGCCTGGTTCGCCTTCATAGTAGTAGGCGATCTTCTGGCCGCGCCCCGCGCGGACGTGCCGGTCGAGGCAATTGACCGATACGTTGAGTTGTCCGTCTCCGAACCACCGAGCGTAGGGCTCGCTCCACTCGAGAGCTACCGTGAAGGGTTTGATCCATTCAAGCTTGCGCGCCCACGAGGCCCAAAACGCGGCGTAGTCGCGCTCCGCCTCTTCGTACATATCGGGCTTCGCATTCGCTTGCGCGGCGAACTCCGGGTCGGGTGGAAAGCGCCGGCTCTCTTCAAGTAGGGCTTCGATCGCTGGGCTCGTCATATGCGCAAGCGTTACCGAGGCGGCGGAGTCATGCCTGCCGAAGTACGGCGGGCTCGAAATGTTGGCTGCGCTCGTGCTCGCTGCGTTGACCGCTCCACCGACGGGGCTCGCGACGATTCATTACGATACGCCGCCGCCGAATTTTGCATTCCCCACCCCGCGCGGCGCGCGGTCGCTCTCCGATCTGCGCGGCAGAGTTGTGATCATTGATTTCTGGGCGACGTGGTGCCACGTTTGCACGGCCGAGCTCAAAGACTTCGTGCGCGCTCGGGAGACGTTCGGCGACCGCGTAGCGATCGTCACGATATCCAACGAGCTGCCTGACGTCGCTTCGAGCTATTTGCGCCTCGGGAATCTCCCGTTGCCGCTGGTCGAAGACTTAGAGGGATCCGTCTTCCGGATTTATTCGGTGTCGGCCATCCCGGTCACGCTCGTCCTCGATCCCAACGGCAACGTTACCTACGTGTCGGTTGGTGGCCTCAGCTGGACCGAGCTGCTCCAGGCAATCGAGCGTGCGCTTCCTCTATCTTCGGCTAGCACTCCCGCGACAGGAGTGCTACAGTAGGGGGCGTGACAGACGGTAGCGGCCTGGGGAAGCGGAAGGCCTATATTCTTGGCACGGTGGTCTACGAGTACATCGCGACCGCCGAGCCGGTTGGCTCGAATTCCCTTACTCAAAAGTACAACCTCGGCATCAGTTCGGCGACGGTGCGCAACGAGATGGCTGAGCTGGAGGCCGACGGCTATCTCGTCCAGCCGCACACGTCGGCGGGACGGGTTCCATCCGACTCCGGGTATCGCACCTACGTTGACAGCTTGATGCTGCCTGAAGAGCTCGGCGAGGACGACCGGCGGCGAATCCGCGACGAGCTCGGCGACGCTACGCACGAGCTCGACGAGATCATCGATCACACCACTCGTCTGCTCGGGCGGCTTTCGAATAATCTGGCGTTCATCACCAAACCCCAGCAAGAGGCGCAGCTTTTCAAGCACATCCAGCTCATCTGGCTCTCGCCGCACACCGGCGTCGCGATCGTCGTAACCTCGCTCGGCGTCGCCGCGCAGAGTCTCTTCGAGCTAGGTGCCGAAGTGCGACCCGACGATCTCACCCGCTTCTCCAACGCGCTCAATGCGCGCCTCGCGAATCACCGGCTTGCCGACGTAACCGAAGCAGAGATCACGCAGGCGGCCCAGGAGGCGGGCGTCTCCGACGATTTGCGCAGCGCGGTCGTGGCGGCCGCGCTTTCCGCGCGCTCGAGCGAACAGCCAACGATCGCTGCGGCCGGTGCGCAGAATTTGCTCGATCAGCCGGAGTTTCAAGACCTCCGCAAGCTGCGCTCGATCCTTCGCATCGTCGAAGAGCAAAAGACGCTCTACCAAATCGTTTCCGAGGCGATGAACGCCGACACCGCGAGCGTGAAGATCGGTCACGAGCTCGGAAGTGAAGAGCTAGCGGACCTCTCGGTCGTTACGGTTCCTTACCGCTTCGGTTCGCATGCTTTAGGAATGCTCTCGATTCTCGGGCCGCGCCGCATGCCGTATGCGCGGCTCCTCGCGCTCGCCTCCGGTACCGCGGCAACCTTGAGCCAGCGGCTCTCCGACGTCGAAGACATCTCGAGCGCATAGTCCACTAAATGCACACGCGGGATTACTACGAGATCCTCGGCGTCGCGCGAGGCGCGTCGAGCGATGAGATAAAGCAGGCCTACCGCAAGCTTGCGCGCGAGCATCATCCGGACGTCGCGCGCGACAAGTCGAAGGCCGAGCACCGTTTCAAAGAGATCAACGAGGCCTACGAGGTGCTCTCAGATCCTAACAAGCGCGCGCAGTACGATCGTTTCGGCTACGTCGGAAACGGCGCCGCGAGCGGCGGAGATTTTGGATTCGGAGCGGGCGGCTTCGGCGACATCTTCGACATGTTCTTCGGAAACGTCCACGGCGCACCGCGCACGCGTCGCACCGGGCCCGAGCGCGGCTCAGATCTCCGCTACGACATCCAGATCACGCTTGAAGAGGCGTTTACAGGAACGAGCAAAGAGATCGTCTTCGACCGGCTCTGGCAATGCGAGCGGTGCAGCGGCAGCGGCGCCCAGCCGGGAACGATGATCGTGCCGTGCGAGCGATGCGGCGGCAGTGGAACTCTGCGCAGCGCGCGGCAAACCCCGCTCGGCCAGATCGTCACGCAAACCACTTGTACGCGTTGCGGAGGTGAAGGGCACGCGATTGCGCATCCGTGCGAATCGTGCGGCGGCCGCGGGCGAAAGGAAGCGGAGTCACGGCTGACCGTCAACGTGCCGCCCGGCGTCGATGACGGCTCGCGCATTCGAATCGCGGGCAACGGCGAGGCCGGCACACACGGCGGGCCGCCAGGCGACCTCTACGCGTACTTAACGATCGCGCCCCATCGGCTCTTCAAACGCGATGGTCGCGACACGTTCGTGAACGTACCGGTGAGTTTTACTGAAGCGGCGCTTGGAGCGACGATCGAAGTACCTTCGCTCGGCGGCGACGTGGAGCTTACGGTTCCGGCCGGAACCCAATCGGGCACGACCGTACGGCTGCGCGGCTGCGGCATGCCGAGCGTGCGTGGCACGCAGCGCGGCGATCATCACGTCACGGTGCACGTCGTGGTCCCGACGAAGATCACAAAACGGCAGCGCGAGCTGCTCGAAGAGTACGCACACGTTAGCGGCGATGCGATCGGCGAGCGCACCTTCTTGGAACGGGTGAAAGACGCGTTCCGTCCCGAGTGACCGGGTGAGCGCGGCTCGGCGCTTCTTTGTCGAGGGAACGCAAGAACTCGGCGGCGTCGTCGAGATCGGGGGCAGCGACGCCCACAAGATCGCGCGAGTACTGCGCCTGCGCCCCGCGGATCGCATCGAGGTCGTCGACTCGGCGGCAACGGCGTTCGCGGCTTCAATCGATTCGATGGGAAACGTCGTGCGCGCGACGCTGGTAGAGATTCTCGCCAGTCCAGAAGGTAATGGCGCGACTTTGCGCTGCGACGTCGCGCAGGCCGTGCCCAAGGCACAACGGATGGAGTTCGTAGTCGAAAAATGCACGGAACTCGGCGCGAAGGCGTTTCTTCCCTTCTATTGCGAGCGCAGCGCCGGCCGATCGGTCGGGGCGCAGAAGCTTGCGCGCTGGCAGCGCCTGGCACGAAGCGCCGCGCAGCAGTCGGGCCGGCACGACGTTCCCGAGATACGCGATCCCGTTCAGTTTGATGCACTGCTCGAGCGGTTCGCCGCTTACGACGCGGTGCTCTTTGCGTGGGAGCTAGCGCCGCAAACTCCCTTGCGCGAGCGGATCGCCGCACTTCCGGCCGCGGGACGCGCGCTCGTCGTCGTCGGTCCGGAAGGCGGTTTCACGCACGACGAGGCCGACGCCGCCGCACACCGCGGCGCGACGTTGCTCTCACTCGGTCGGCGGATTCTGCGAACCGATACGGCCGCAGTGGCGATTTTGGCGGTGATAGCCGCCCTGACGTCGTAGAAGCATCGATTGCGCATGTCGCTCCCATTCTCGCTCGTCATTCCTACCTACAATGAGGCCGCCGGTATCGGAAAACTGCTCGCTGCACTCGATGTTACGTTTCGTGCACACTCACTCGACGGTGAGATCATCGTGGTTGACGATAACTCCCCCGATGGCACTGGCGCCGTCGTTGAGGAGCTTGCGCGGCATTTGCCGGTCCGTTGCCTTCATCGCAGCGGAAAGCTGGGGTTGTCGAGCGCCGTCATCGAGGGGTGGCAGGTGGCACGCAGCGCGTCGGTCGCACTCGGCGCGATGGACGCCGACTTCAGCCACGACCCAAAGGCGCTCCCAAACATGGTCGCGGCGCTAGACTCGGGCGAGTACGGTTTGGCCGTTGGAAGCCGATATGTTGCCGGCGGCGGGATCGCAAACTGGCCGATGCGTCGCATCATCACGTCGCGCGTCGCCTGCTGGCTGGCGCGGCCCCTCACCCGGGTCAAAGACGTGACCAGCGGCTACTTCTTGGTTCGGCGCGAGGCGCTTGACGGCGTCGAGCTCGATCCGATTGGCTTCAAGATTGGGCTCGAGGTGATCGCCAAGGCGCGCTACGGTAAGGCGATCGAGGTTCCGTACGTCTTCAAAGATCGCGTCGCGGGCGAATCGAAGCTCAACCAACGGGAGATCTTCAACTATCTCCGACAGCTCGGACGTCTCTATGCGGCGGCGCTTCGGCCACGCGCCGGCGTCGCCGGAGACTGACGCGATGCCTGAGTGGCGTCCAACGCGACGCTCCAAAGAGCCGCAAGGCAGCGACGCGGCATTGTGGAGCAAGTGTCCCAAGTGCGGCGAGGTGCTCTACCGCCGGGATCTGGCGGCGAATCTGTACGTCTGCACGCGTTGCCAATATCATTTTCGGATGAGCGCTTACGATCGCATCGCCTCGATCGCGGACGGCGATTTCGCCGAAATCGGAGATGAGGTTGCGGGGGACGACCCGCTTAGTTGGTCGGACAAGAAGCCATATCGCGCGAAACTCAAAACCGATCGCGAACGCAGCGGGCTCTCCGAGTCGGTCATCTGCGGCTTCGTAACGATCGGAGGCCTTCCGGTCGGGCTCGGCGTTATGGATTTCAACTTTCGCGGCGGAACGATGGGCCGCGTCACGGGCGAGCGGATTACGTTGCTGCTCGAGGAGGCGCGGCGCCGAAGCGTACCTTGCGTGATTTTCGCGGCTTCGGGCGGCGCCCGCATGGAAGAGGGCATGCTGGCCCTGATGCAAATGGCAAAGACGACTGCCGCCGTCGCTGCCTTCATGGAGGCCGGCAACTTTTTCGTCGTCGTCCTCACCGATCCGACGACCGGAGGCGTCGCAGCATCCTTTGCGTTTCAAGCCGACGTGATCCTCGCCGAATCGAAAGCGATGATCGGTTTCGCCGGGCGGCGCGTGATCGAGCAGACGATTCGGCAGCGATTGCCCGATCAGTTCCAGACGGCCGAGTTCCTGCTCGAGAAGGGTGCCATCGATATGGTCGTCGACCGGCGTCAGCTCAAAGAGACGCTCGTGCGACTGCTCGAGTACGTCCGTCATCCTGACCTCGTCACCCCGAGCGGAGTCGAGGGGCGAACCGCATGAGCAATAACGTCATCGTCGAGCGCGAGAAGGGTTTGATCGAGCTGGAAAGGCGCATCGCCGAGCTGCGCCAAGCTTCGGCCGCGCAACCGCTCGATATGTCCGCCGAGATCAGCGCGCTCGAAAGAAAGTACCAGCAGATCCTCCACGAGCTCTTCGGGACGCTCTCCCCGTGGGAGAAGGTACACATGGCGCGCCATCCGGGGCGCCCGACCTCGCTCGATTACATCGCTCGCTTCGATCGCTTCGACGAGCTCCACGGCGACCGCCATTTTCGCGACGATCCGTCGATCGTGGGCGGCTTCGCATTCCTGCGATCGCGCCCGGTCATGGTGGTCGGCCAACAGCGCGGCCGGGATACCAAGGAGAATCTGCGGCGCAACTTCGGCATGCCGGCGCCGGAGGGTTATCGCAAGACCAGCAGGCTCGCGCGGCTCGCCGCTCGCTTGGGCATGCCGATCGTCACGTTCGTGGATACCAAGGGCGCGGATCCCGGAATAAGCTCGGAGGAGCACGCGCAATCGGAAGCGATCGCGACCTGTTTGCAAACCTTTGCGACCGCGCGCGTTCCGATCGTCGCCACGATCATCGGCGAAGGAGGATCGGGTGGGGCCCTTGCGCTCGCGATCGCCGATCGCGTCGCAATGCTCGAACATAGCACCTACTCGGTCGCCTCGCCCGAGGGATGTGCGGCGATTCTTTGGTCGGACGCGAGCAAGGCGGAAGAAGCGGCAGCGCGGTTGAAGTTGACTGCCGATGACTTGCGCCGCTTCGGTATTGTCGACGAAATCATCCCCGAGCCGCTCGGCGGTGCACACCGCAACGCGCAAGAGGTAGTGACTCGCACGCTCGATTCGATTGACGCCGCCCTGACGCGCCTTTGCGCGCTTACTCCGGAAAGACTCTTGGAGGAGCGCTATCGAAAATATCGGCGGTTGGGCGAGTGGCAAACGGAAGGTCTAGCGCCGATAGGGACCGCACAGTGACGCGCCGGACCCGGCCCGCGCTCCGCCTCGCCGGACGCGTGACCGCCGCATCGCTTGCCGTGCTCGTGGTTTCGCTCGTTGTGATACAGTTTGCGCGCGCCATCGGAGAGAACCTTACTGCGGTGCACGAGCTCTCGTCGATTCACACCGACATTTCGGCACTCCGGCGCCGTCGCGACGAACAGCAGCGCGAGATTCAGCGCCTTCGCGACCCGCAAGGCACGATTCCCGAAATTCACGACCGGCTGCGCCTCGTCCGTCCCAACGAAACCCTGATCTTCGTCTCACCCCAACCCGCTTCCACGCCCCCGAGCGGCCAAGCCGCTGGGGCCCCCAATGCGTCGCCGTGAACGGGACGTCGGGCGGCATCGTTATCAACCTCAATGCATACGGTGCAACGGTGCGACTCGACGACGGGGATCTGGCGACCGCGAGCGCTTCGGACGTAGAGTCGCACCGCGATCAGTATCAGCGCTCGCTAATGCGCCGCAAACGCTTAGCATTCGAGGTTCGGCGCCAGGGGCGCCGTTGCGCCGTATCGCTCGCGCCTCAGATCCGGGACGAAACGTTGGAGGAGCAGATCGCAACGTATCTCAAGAGTACCGAAGAGTGGGAGCCGGCCGACGGCCTTCCCGCAGCGGAGCGGCATTTTCTGCGAAAGAAACGCCGCGCGGCGCTATTTGAATCCAAACACCATTGAGTAAACGCTACGCGATCGTCTCGATCGGCACGAACTCGACGCGCTCGCTGATCGCCGACGTGGCTTCGGAGATTCCGCGCGTCGAGGCGGCGCGATCGATTGGGACGCGCATCGGCGAAGGCTTGGGCGAGAGCGGCCGGCTCGGCGACGAACCGATGCAACGCACTTTGGACGCGCTCGCGCAACTTGCGCGGGCGATCCGCGGACACTACGTTCGCCTCTTTGTCGTCGCGACGAGCGCCTTGCGGCGAGCCGAGAATTCCGAAGAGTTCGCCGAACGCGTTCGCGCGCTGCTCGGGGTTCCTTTGCGCGTGCTCACGGGCGAAGAAGAAGCGACCGCGTCATATCGCGGAGCGATAACCGCCTTCGGTACGCTCCGTGGCGAGCGGATCGGCGTTCTCGATACAGGCGGCGGCAGCACCGAGTACGCCGCCGGCAGCTCGCTTCGGCCCGATAACGTCGTTTCGTGCGAAATTGGCGCGGTGCGTTTGACCGAAGCGGTGCCGGATCTTGCCGGTCGCGATGGTGCCGTTGGCGCTGAGGCGGTCGCTCGGGCTCGTGAAATTGCGCGCGAGGCGCTCAAGCCGCTCGCCGAACAGGAGGCCGTCGAACGGCTCGCTTTCGTCGGCGGAACGGCGACGACGGCAGGATACATTTTAAAAGGCCAACGTACGGCTGTCTTGTCCTACCCGCTGACGCGCGAAGATCTGCAGCGCACTCTCGACCGATTGCTTCAAGCGAAGCTGGACGATCGCAAGCAGATTGTAGGATTGAAGCCGCAACGCGCCGACATTCTTCCGGCGGGCATCATCATACTCGATAGCGCGCTCGAGATTTTGGAGAAGGATCGGGCAATCGCGACGACCGCCGACCTGCTTTTGGGTGTTCTGGTGGAGGAGCGTGACGCCGCGGGAGGGAGACTTACGGATGAACGACGTTCAGATACGCGAGCACATCGAAGGTTTAGTTGACGAAGAGCACCGGCTGCTCGAACACGGCGAGAATGGAAAGCTGACGGACGACGATCGTTCGCGCCTCGACGCGATCTCGGTTCAACTCGATCAGTATTGGGATCTCTTGCGGCAACGCCGCGCGCGCCGCGACGCGGGCCAAGACCCCGCCGTCGCGCACATCCGCGGCGAAGACGTCGTCGAAGACTACCGGCAGTAGCGCCGTCTCCTAGCGAATCTGAGCGAGGCGCGCCGCGCCGGAGTCAAAGGCCGAGGGACGGCGCAGAGTGTCACCCTGAGCTTGTCGAAGGGTGGCTGTACGGTGGGATGGTGGTGGAATAGGCAGACACAGCAGACTTGACAAGAACGGTTGAGCCGCAGGGAGTGGAAACGTTCTGCGGGATGCGCTCAAATTCGGCGAACTCTCTGTTCAAAAGAACGTGACGACGCCGAGCCAAGCTCCGAAACAGGAGAAGGTGTAGAGACTGGACGGGCGCGGCCTACGTGAGTTCTTCTCATATGGTCAAGGCACAGTCCGGACCACAAACGCGGCAACGCGGTGGCGAAAGTCATAGTGGTGCGAAAATCTGCAGCCCGAAAGGGCGTCCGGGTTCGACTCCCGGCCATCCCAAAAGGTATCGTCCTTATTTTACAGGCGTTTCCGCCGCACTAGCTCCCGATTTGTCGAGTGGCCCGGGGGAATCGCACCCCCGGGCTCTCCCAAAACCGTACGTGAGATTCTCACCTCATACGGCTCCTACCATCCGGCTCGTCCGAAAAGCGTTCCAGTGAGCAAAGAGCTT
>JBAVSO010000009.1:0-30543 GCA_049695635.1 Candidatus Cybelea sp.
GCAGCGTACTGGTACCTGCGCCCCCGCTCGTGCTGCTCGAAGCGCCCGTTGGAGCACCCGGCGCGCCCGGTATCGCCGGAACGCTGTACGACGCGTTGCCGAAGCTCGTCGTAAACTGCGAGGCCGCCAAGATCGGCAAATTCGCAACGGTCGCGACGCTTCGCACGTCGCCGCGTACGTCGATCGTCGTTTCGCGATTGGTCAAATACGCGATGCCGCCCGGCTCGCGATTGTTGTTCTGGGAAATCGAGCTGACGATGTCGTTGAGCGTAAAACCGGCCGCGGAGAGTTTATGCGGGTCAACCTGAACCTCGATCGCCGGCGTCAGCGATCCGCCGACGTTGACGTTCGAGATTCCATCGACTTGCTCGAGGTCGGGCACGATGTCGTTCGTCACGATCGCGGAGAGCGCTCCGGGCGCCAGCGTGGGCGAGCTGACGCCGAGCGTGATGACCGTCGCCTCGGCCGGGTCGAAGGTGCCGACGGTCGGAGCCGGCAGGTCGGCTGGAAGATTCGCTTGCGCGAGCAGCAGCCGCTGTTGGACCGCAACGAGGTCGGTCGTCTTGTTGGAGGTAAGCTCGAAGACCGCCGAGATCGTCGCCTGGCCCTGCTGAACGGTGGTGTTGATGTGATCGAGATTCGGTGCGCCGGCGATAGCGTCTTCGATCGGCTTGACGATCGCGTCACGAATCTGCGTCGTTGAACCGCCCGGATAACTAGCACGCACGGTGACGGTTGGAAAGTCGATGTTCGGAAACTGCTGCTGCACGATCGTGACGAGCGAGACGGCACCCGCTACACCGAGCAGCGCGAGCGCGACGAAGACAAGCGTCGGCCGGTAAACGAAGAGTCGAGTCGGCCACATCGCCCTACTGGCTCCTAAGGATTTGCGCCGGGGTCTGCGGTTTTCTGTGCGCCCGCGATGCCCGCGACCTTTTGTCCGGCCGTAATGCCGAGCTGACCGTTTGAAATGACTTTCGTTCCGGTTTCAAGACCGGTAACGATGGACGTCTTGCCGTCGTTACCTTTCTCCTTGACGCTTTGCGTCTTCGCGTTGCCGTTTCCATCAACGATCATAACGCTGTCGTGGGCATCGTCGAGGAACGCGGCCACAGGAACCCCGATTCCGCTCACGACGCCCAGCGAAATTGTGCCGGTTACGGCCATCCCGGATTTCAATCGAAGGTCAGGGTTGCTCAGTATTGCTTGAACCGTGAAGTTGGTCGAGCCCGGTTCGACCTGACCGAGGACCCCGCTAATCCTGCCGCGGTAGATCGTCCCCGGTATCCCAGCGACGCTGATCGAAACCGGTGAGCCGCGTTTGATTCGAAATATGTCTTGCGAAGAGGCGTTCAGCATCGCATAGACCGGGTCGAGCTGCTGGATCGTAAAGATCGTTGCCGAGCCGGGGTACTGACCGGGATTCAAGTTGCGATTGACGACGACTCCGTCGACCGGAGAAACGATCGTCGCCTTATCGATCGACGCTTGTATTTGAGCGGCTTGCGCGTGAGCCGACTGAGCCGACGCGACCGCGGAGGCGACGTTGGCCGCCTGCAGCCCTTTCTGATCGGTGCCGTTGACGCGCGCATTGAGCTCGGCCGATGAAAGGCTGGCGCCCGCCGAACGCTCTTGCTGCTGATCGTTGCGAACGGTCGTGCGCTGCTGATCGACCTGTTGCTGCGAAACGTAGCCGGTCTGAAGTAAGTTCTCATAGCGTGTGAGATTGAGCGAGTCGAGCTTGAGCGTCTGCTGTGCCTGCAGCAGCGCGGCTTGTGCGTTTCGCACTTGGTCGTTTCCCTGACCGATGTTGAGCTGGGCCTGATACTGCGTCTGCTCGGCTCGCGCATCGTCGGATACCGCGTTCTGTTGCGCCGCGTTGAAGTTGGCTCGCAGATCCGTGGTATCCAATACCGCCAACACCTGGCCTTTGTGAACGTAATCGCCTTCGATCACGTTTACGGAATCGGTCGGCTCGACCAGCGAGCTCGACAACGAAACGTTTTGGTAGGGCGCGATGATACCGGCGATCTGCACGGTCGGATTTACGGTAGCCGGAGCGGCGGCCGTCGTCGGAATGCTCACCGGCGCCGGCGAGCCGAGGCGGTGGCCGTGCTGACGTCGCCCGCCTCCGCAGGCCGCTAATGCGACTGCGCAGAGCACGGCGAGCGCCGCTCCGGCTACCTTAATTTTCGCGTGATCCGCCCCAGCCGCCATTTCAAGAGCGAATTGTACCCTCTCCACGCCAAGCCTCGCCTGAAATCCGCCTGAGCCAAGCAAAGAGTCCGATTAAAGCTAGCGCAAAGGCGACCGCGCCAATCGCCGTCGCGGCCGGCGCGAAGGCGTCCCCGACCAGCCCGAGCGGTTCCGGCCTACCGCTAAAAACGATCAGTCCGGCGAGGAAGACGCCGAAGAGGCTCTCTCCAACGATGAGTCCCGACGCAACGAGCACGCCAAGCTGTTTTGCGCGCTTGACGTCAGACTGACTAGCCGCCCAACGATTGTACGCCCAGCCGAGAATCGCACCGAGCACGACCGGGGCGGTCGTCGCGGCGGGCAGATAGATGCCCAGCCCGACGGCAAGCGGCGGAAGCGCGAGCCCTTTTCTCGCGCGCAGCAGTTCGTCAATCGCAACGACGATCGCGCCGACGATCGCGCCTATTTCGATTAGGTGCCAGTTGAGGTGACCGCCGATGACGCCCTTCGCGAGCGCTGAAATCAGCGTCGCTTGCGGCGCCGGCAGCGGCTGCGCGACCGCTGCGTGTGGGGCGACCGCCCCCATAAATCCATACGCGCGGTTGAGCAAGTCGAGAATCGGCGGAATTACGAGCGCTCCGACGGCGACGCCCGCGACTAGCGCAACCTGCTGGCACCACGGGGTTGCGTCTACGAGCTGCCCCGTCTTGAGATCTTGCAGGTTGTCGTTTGAGATCGTGGCGACGCAGAGCAGAACCGCCGTGACCAAGAGCGCGTACGCAATCATCGGCAGGGCGGCGACGTGCACGACGCCTCTACCGATTGCCAGCACCATGAGCGCCGCCCCGATTACCGAGAGAATCGCCAAGCCGGAGACCGGACTATTCGATGAGCCGATCAATCCCGCCATATAGCCGCAGGCCGCGGCGACGAAGAATCCGGCGACCACGACATATACGATCGCGCCCAGCGTTAGAGGAAGCGCGAGCGGTGCGAGCTGCCCGCCGGACAGAAACGACCAAAAGAGCACCGCGAGCGGAATCAAACAAAAGATGCTGACTGCGGCGACGATGCCGATCGGCAGGTCTCGCTCGGTGCGCGGCAGCTCCGAGCCGGCTTCCTTTCGCCGGCGCGATGCTGATAACGCGGAGCTGACGCCAAGGACGACCGGGCGCGCCAGCCGGCCGAGCGACCATAACGCGGCAACGCCGATGGCGCCCGCGCCGATGAAGCGCACCTGGTGCGCCCAGACCTCCGTGGCGACGTCGGCCGCCGAACCTGGGGCGGGATGCAGCGACGTGAGAACCGGCGTTGCGATGCCCCAAGCGATGAAAAGTCCGGCAAAGATCGCGATGCCGACGGTAAGGCCGATGAGCTGTCCCGCGCCAACCAACGCAAGCGATAGCGAGAAACCGATCCCGGTGGCGGCGCTGCCGATGCGAAAAAAGGTCGCGAGCTGACTGGTAAACAGCCGCGTCGCCACGACGATCGCGAATCCGGCCGATGCCAGCGTTCCCGCGAGCAGCGCGAGAAGCCCCGCCCGATTGTGCTCCTCTGCCGAGCCGGCGCCGGTACCGACCTTGAGGACTTCAGCGGCGGCGACCCCTTCCGGATATGGAAGATCGGATCCGGTCACCAGCGCGCGCCGCAACGGGACGCTGTACATCACGCCGAGCACGCCGCCGATCGCAGCGATCCCAAACGATTGCGCGAACGGAAAGCCGCTCCACCAGCCGATCATCACTAGTCCAGGCAAGACGAAGATTATCGCCGAGAGCGTTCCGGCGGCCGAGGCGATCGTTTGAACGATGTTGTTCTCGTAGATCGTGGCGTTGCGGAAGACGCGCAACGCGGCCATCGAGATGACGGCGGCAGGGATGGACGACGCGAACGTGAGCCCGACCTTTAAGCCGAGATAGACGTTGGCAGCGGTAAAGACGAGTGTGATTGCGGCGCCCAGGAAGAATCCGCGCAGGGTAAGCTCCGCCCGCCGTTCCATCAGCCGCTCCTTTGCACAAAGCCCGCAGTCTTCACTGCGGGCTTTGCCGTACCGCCGGTCATTCTCGCCTGTTTGAAGCCGTCGAAAGCCTCCCACCGACGTCTCGATCCGGTTCCAATCGGCCTCACTCGGATTTGTCGCTCGCTTGGACGCGACGGGTCGTCTACATGCTGCCGATGGCGGCTCGATACACTCCGCGCTTCGTCATCGGGCGAAGTGCTTGCATGCTATCAAAACCACTAAGACTCTTTCAAGCCGGTTAAGCCACACTTCCACAAGCGCTCCACAAGAAATTTTCGTTACCCACAGCTTATGGACACCGGGCTGTACGATTCGAAGTTGCGAGCCCTAGGGTTGCATCGTAGATGCCGGTGTCGGCGACGCCGAAGTCATCGGCGAAGGCGACGGCATGGGCTGAGCCGCGCCGGCAACAAAGACCGTGCCTCCCGCCAGGCACGCCCCGGCGAGAACGATACCTACAAACCATCGATTCATTGAAATAGTCCCTCCTTACCGCTGAATGGCTCTCACGCGCCTCGTACCCGTACGCTCGGTAGCCCTAAACCGCCCCCGGCCGCGCCTCCACTGAAAACCGGCTCCGCCGCAATGGGTATCATCTAAGGGGAGAAGCGGCGCCGAGGCCCGCAATCATCCCTGAAAACTCATGGGCGTTATCGAACTACCGTATACCAGCAGCGTCGCGGCCGAGACCGAAACGATCTTTCGCCGAGCGGAGCGCGTCATTCCGCGCGTCGAGTGGCCCCTGCACGCCCCCTACGTCGCGGCCATCAACCGTCTCAAACGCGAGCGCAACGCCGTCATCCTGGCCCATAACTACCAGGTTCCCGAGATTTTCTACACGGTCGCCGACATCGTCGGAGACTCGCTGGCGCTGGCGATGCAGGCGGCCGAAACCGACGCCGACGTTATCGTGCTCTGCGGCGTCCACTTCATGGCCGAGACGGCCAAGCTCGTCAACCCCTCCAAGACGGTCCTCGTTCCCGACCTAAAAGCCGGCTGCTCGCTTGCGGAATCAATCACGGGTGCCGACGTCCGCCTGTTGCGCGAGAAGTATCCTGGAACGCCGATCGTTACGTACGTCAACACCTCGGCCGAGGTCAAAGCCGAATCGGACGTCTGCGTCACGAGCGGCAACGCGCTTCAGATTGTAGAGGCGCTCGGAGCCCCACGTGTGGTCTTTTTGCCCGACGAATACCTCGCCAGGTACGTCGCGTCGAAGACCAACGTCGAGATCGTCGCGTGGAAGGGACACTGTGAGGTTCACGAGCGTTTTACCGGCAAAGACGTGCGCGGCTTTCGCGAAGGCGATCCCTCGCTGGTCGTCATCGCGCACCCCGAGTGCCCGCCCGACGTGCTTGCGGAAGCCGACTTCGTCGGTTCGACGCAAGGCATGACCGAATACGTCGGAACGCTGTCGGAGGGAGGCCGGCAAGCGCGAGTTCTTCTGATGACCGAGTGTTCGATGGCCGACAACGTTGCAGTCCGCTATCCGAACGTCGAGTTCGTGCGTCCGTGCAATCTCTGCCCTCACATGAAGCGCAACACGCTTCCCAAGGTACTGCACTCCCTCGAAGCGATGGAGTACGAGGTCACCATCGCGCCCGAGATCGCGCAGCGCGCGCGTCGCGCGGTCGAACGCATGCTCGACTTCAGCCGTCAAATTCGCGACTGAGCCGATTCGTGGAAACGCACCGCAGCGACGCGCTCGTCGTCGGCGCCGGTATCGCGGGCTTGATCGCTGCGCTCAAGCTCAATCCCGCGAAGGTGACGGTTCTTTGCAAGACGCGGCTGGGCAAGGGAGCCGCAACCGATTGGGCACAGGGCGGGATCGCAGCCGCGATCGGTAAGGACGACTCGCCGCGACTGCATGCGATCGATACACAGCGCGCCGGCGCCGGCATCAGCGATGGCAAGATCGTCGAGATCTTGACGCGCGATGCGCCCGCTCGAGTGGAAGAGTTGCTCGAACTCGGCGCCGCGTTCGATCGCACCGAAGCCGGCGAACTCGCTCTGGGACGGGAAGCCGCGCATCAGCGCCGGCGCATCGTCAAAGCCGGCGGTGACGCGACCGGCCACGAGATTCTCAAAACGCTGATCGAGGCGGTGCGCGCGCAGCCTTCGATCGAGGTCGTTGAAGAGGTCACGGCCGGCGATTTGATCGTTGAGGATAACCGCGTCGGCGGGGTCTACGCGATCGACAGCGCCGGCGACGCGCGCACCGCGTTTCGGTCCGGCGCGGTCGTGCTCGCTACCGGCGGCGTCGGGCGGCTCTACCGTTACACGACCAATCCCGTCGAAGCGACCGGCGACGGGATCGCGATGGCGGCGCGCGCCGGTGCCTTGCTCGCCGACATGGAGTTCGTTCAATTCCATCCGACGGCGCTCGCGATCGGGCGCGACCCGATGCCGCTGGTCACCGAAGCGGTTCGCGGCGAGGGCGCAACTCTCGTCAACGATCTCGGCGAGCGTTTCATGCTCGCGCTTCATCCCGATGCGGAGCTCGCTCCACGCGACGTCGTCGCGCGCGCTATCTTCGAGCAGCAACAGCGCGGGCGCACGGTCGGCCTCGACGCGCGCGCCGCGATCGGCGCAAAATTCCCCGAAGCTTTTCCGACCGTCTTTGGCTTCTGCATCGCAGCCGGCATCGATCCGCGCGTGCAGAACATTCCAGTCGCTCCGGCGGCGCACTACCACATGGGCGGGATCGCCGTCGACGAGTGGGGGAGAACTTCGCTTGAGAATCTCTGGGCGTGCGGCGAAACGAGCGCGACCGGCGTTCACGGCGCAAACCGGCTTGCGAGCAACTCACTGCTCGAAGCGCTCGTCTACGGTTCGCGCGTCGCGAGCGATATCGCCGGCGTCGAAGCGTCCGCGCGCGTCGTCGATCGCGCGAATGCGGTGCGGCGCGGCAGAGCGGTTCGAAGCAGGCCCAGAACGACCGCGCAAGCGCTCAGCGACGTGCGCAACGTAATGTACTCCAACGTCGGCTTGGTCCGCGACGAGACGGGCTTGCGCGCCGCTCTCGCCCGCATCCGCGAGCTCGAAGAAGAGCTCGCCGAGGCGCCTGAGCTGCGCAATCTTCTCGTCGTTGGGCGATTGATCACCGAAGCGGCGCTGGCGCGCCGCGAGAGCCGCGGCAGCCACTATCGAAGCGATTATCCGCAGACCGATGAAGCCTTTGCGAAGCGTTCCTTTACACGGCTGCCAAGTGTCGCTTGAGCTGATCGCCGAGCCGATCGTTCGGGCCGCGTTGCTCGAAGACGTCGGGCGCGGCGGCGACCTCACCACCGATGCGATCGTCGATCCCGATCGCATCGCAACAGCGCACATCGTCGCGCGTCATAGTGGAGTAGTCGCCGGATTGCCGGTCGCATTTCTTGCATTTTCGCTGCTCGACGAAAACGCCGAGACCGCCGCGCTCCTCGCTGAAGGCAAACGCGTCGAAGCCGGCGCGGTCGTCGCCGAAATCGCGGCCCGCGCGCGAGCGATCCTCACCGGCGAGCGAACGGCGCTGAATTTACTTGGCCGGATAAGCGGAATCGCGACCGCGACCCGTAGGCTCGTCGAGCTGGTTGCCGGAACGCGCGCCAGCATTGCGGACACGCGCAAGACGACGCCTGGTCTGCGTGCGCTCGAGCGATACGCCGTCGCGTGCGGAGGCGGGCGCAATCATCGCTTCGGTTTGGATGACGCCGTGCTGATCAAAGACAATCATCTCGCGCTGGCCGGCTCGGTGCGTGAGGCCGTTACGGCGGCCCGCGCGCACGTCGGGCACATGGTAAAGATCGAAGTCGAGGTCGAGAGCCTCGAACAGCTTCGCGAAGCGCTCGACACACCAATCGACGCGGTGCTGCTCGACAACATGACGCCGGCGCAACTCGCCGACGCTGTGCGCATCGTTAACGGCCGCGTACTGACCGAAGCGAGCGGCGGCGTAACGCCGGAGAACGCTGCGGAAATTGCGCGCACCGGCGTCAACGTGATCAGCGCCGGCTGGCTCACCCACAGCGCGCCCGCACTCGATTTCAGTTTAGATATCTAGCGATAGGAGACGAGCGCGAAGGCGACGACCGCGCCGATGGCGACCACGAAAAGCGAGATCAGGTATCCAGCGAGTCCGGAGAGCGCTGAGACGCGTCCCTCGCGCAAGAAGCGGTCAGTTCGCGCGTATCGCCAAGCACCGAGGATCGCAACCAGGATGCCGAAGATTGCCATCGCCGTACCGAAGCTGGTCGACAGGCCGGCCTCGGTATTCGGGTGATGAACGAATATCGAGAATTCGCGCGCAAAGAGCGCGAAGCGCGCGATCACGAAACCGAAGGCAATAAAGGCGAGCGCGGTCCGGACGTACGCAAGGTACGTCCGTTCGTTGGCGAGCGTATCGGTCGCTCGGACTGGTTCCGGCATGACCCCCCGTGCGTTAGGCGAATCTTCGTCGAACCATGTCTGCCGAACGAACCGCTAACGTCCCCGCCGATCTCACCAAAGCCAGCCACGATTTCGAGCCGCCCGCCGCCCTGATCGAGTTCATGGCGGGCGATTGGATAGATCGCCCCGTCGTCCGCGACCGCCACCCGCAAGGCGATCGCTTTGCGGCGCGGCGCGAAGCGCTTTCGAAAACCTACCCCGGCACGTACGTCGTCCTCCCGGCCGGGCTCGAGCGCGTCCGTGCCAACGACACCTCGTTCCGCTTTCGCCCGTCGAGCGATTTTGCGTATCTGCTCGGCGCCGGCGAGCCGGGCGCGGTGCTGGTGCTCGAACCGCAGGGAGCCGGCCACCGCAGCCTGCTCTTCGTGCCCGAGCACAATCGCGGGAAGGCCGAGTTCTTCACCGATCGGGTCCACGGCGAGCTCTGGGTCGGGCGTCATCGAGGCGTCGACGAAAGCAAAGCCTACTTCGGCGTGGATGAATGCCGGCCGATCGACACTCTCACCGAGTATTTGGACGAGCTGCGCGACGCCAAGTATCCGCTTCGGCTTCTGCGCGGCCACGACGACGGGGTCGACGCGCGTCTCACACGCGCCGATGCTAACGCCGATGATGAACTTGCCGAATATCTGTCCGAGGCACGCTTGATCAAGGATGAGTACGAGCTCGACGAGCTGCGCACGGCCTGCGCAATCTCGAAGCTCGCATTCGAAGACGCGATCCGCGCGATGCGCAGCGCCAAGAGCGAACGCGCGATCGAGGCGGCTTTTTGGGGCCGCGCGCGCCTTGACGCCAACGACGTCGGATATTTGACGATTGCGGCCGCGGCGGAACATGCATGCACGCTGCATTGGACGCGCAACGACGGCGCGCTGCGCCAAGGGCAGCTCCTGCTGCTCGATGGCGGCGTCGAGCGCGATTCGCTCTACACGGCCGACATTACGCGCACACTCCCAATCTCAGGACGCTTCTCACCAGAGCAGCGGACCGTCTACGATTTGGTCTGGAAAGCGCAACACGCCGGCATCGAAGCGGCCGTGGCCGGAAACGACTTTCTTGAGCCGCACCGTCGCGCGGTACGGGTCATGGCCGAAGGTCTGATCGATCTCGGCATCCTGCGGACGTCGCTCGAGGAGGCGCTCGATGCGGATCGGCTCTTCCACCGGCGTTACACCCTCCACGGCGTCAGTCACATGCTCGGACTCGACGTGCACGATTGCGCGCGCGCTCGAGCGCAAGAGTACCGGCACGGCAAGCTGCGCAAGGGCATGGTCCTCACGGTCGAGCCGGGCATCTACTTTCAGCCCGACGACGCGACCGTGCCCGAACGATTTCGCGGCATCGGTGTACGGATCGAAGACGACATCGCGGTCACGAGTGCGGGGCCGGAGAATCTCTCCGCATCGTCGCCTTCGCAAGCCGACGCGGTGGAGCGCTGGATCGCCGACCTTTGGAAGAGCTAAGCTCTTAGGAGTTTAAGCGCTCGGCATGACCGAGGTGCCGGGCGGCGGCGGCATCGTCGGCGAACGCTGCGGCCCATCAGCGACGCAGCTGGTCTTCGATCGGTTCTCCGCTGTTACCGATTCGCGTCACGTTGACCGCGCCGACCGGCGCGTCAGTGGACCGTTCAACCGCGCGGCGGCGACCCCCATCCCGATTGCACGTAGACGCCGTCGGCGACGATCACCGGAACAGTCGGATCGCCGCCGCTGTAGGCGAACATTCGCTTGCGCGCGGTGCGATCGTTCTGAGCGTCATGCGTCGTATACGGCGTTCCTGCCGCGTCGTAGTGCGCCATCGCGCGTTGACAGTACGGGCAGCTTGGTGAGACGTATAGCTCGAGCTTTGTCCCCGGAGGTATATGCTCGACGTCGAAGCTTCGCGCCATGCCGCTGGTCTTCGTACCGACGCCGCTCGGTAACCTGCGCGACGTCACGCTGCGGGCTTTGGACGCCCTGCGCGATGCCGAGCTGATCGTCGCCGAGGATACGCGGGTTGCGCGAAAGCTGCTCGGCGGTCTCGGGCTCGAAGGGCGCGAGATCTGGAGCTATCGTGAAGCGAATGCGGAGCGCGCGACGCCGGCAATCCTCGAGCGGGCGCGTACCGCACTGGTCGCGGTCACGAGCGACGCCGGAATGCCGGGAGTGTCCGATCCGGGAAGCGAGCTGATCGCGGCGGCGCGCTCTGCGGGCATTTCGGTCGAAGTGCTGCCCGGACCGAGCGCCGCGATGGGCGTCGCGCTGCTTTCAGGTTTTTCCCTCCGCCGCTTTACCTTCGAAGGCTTTCCTCCGCGAACGAGCACGGCGCGGCGCGAACGCTTCGCGCGCGCCCTTGCCAACGACGCGACCACGATTTGGTACGAATCGCCGCGCCGCATCCGTTCCACGCTCGCCGACCTTGCGGCGGTCGCACCGGAGGCGCAGGTCTTCGTCGTGCGCGAGTATACGAAGCTTCACGAGCAGCAGCTCCTGGGAACGCCGCAAAGCGTCATCGCGGCGCTTTCCGATCCGGTACGGGGCGAGGTCGCTTTTGCGGTCGCGCCGCAAGCAGCCGCTTCGGTGTCGACGCCGCCCACCTTCGAGGATACGAGGTCGGCGATCGAGGCGCTGCTGACCGAAGGGCACCGAGTCGGCGAAGTCGCTAAACTGCTCGCGGCGCGCGGCTTCGGCGACCGGCAGCAACTCTACGCGCGCGCGTCGGCGCGGAAGGCGCGGCTGAAAACTTCGATTAAAGAACGCTAGCTGACGATGGAGCGCGCTTATTACGTCACGACGCCGATTTACTACATCAACGGCAATCCACACATCGGCCACGCCTACACGTCGATCGTTGCCGACGTCGTCGCCCGCACCGCGCGCTCGTTTGGCCCGGCCTTTTTCTTGACCGGAAGCGACGAGCATGGGCAAAAGGTGGCCAACGCCGCTGCCGCCGCGGGGAAGACGCCGCAGGAATGGTGCGACGAGCTGGTCCCGCGTTGGAAGGCGCTTTTAGAGACCTATCACGTCGCGTACGACGACTTCATTCGAACGACCGAGCCTCGCCATATGGAGATAGTCGGGCTCGTCTTCGAACGGTTACGCGAAACGGGCGACGTCTACCGCGGCACGTACGAGGGCTGGTACTGCGTTGACGACGAGACGTTCTGGCCTGAAAAGAAGATCGTCGAAGGCCGTTGCCCGACCTGCGGGCGCCCGCTGGAGTGGATTTCAGAAGAGGATTGGTTCTTTCGACTTTCGTCCTATCGCGATCGTTTAATCGAGCATTACGAGCGTTTTCCGGAGTGGGTTCAGCCGCGCAGCGTCTACAACGAGATGATTGCGTTCTTGCGGGAGGGGCTTGACGATCTCTCGGTTTCGCGAACGAACTTCGATTGGGGCGTGCCGATTCCGGACGGCGGGGTCGTCTACGTCTGGCTGGACGCGCTGCTCAACTACATCACCGCGATTGGTTGGAGCAAGGACGAGAAGCGCTTTCGCGCGTATTGGCCCGCGCAGCTGCAGCTCGTCGGCAAGGACATCGCGCGCTTTCACACGATCATCTGGCCGGCGATTCTGTGGGCGCTCGGCGAGGCCGCGCCGGAGCTCATCTTCGCGCATGGCTGGATCACGGTTGACGGTCAGAAGATGAGCAAGAGCCTCGGCAACACCGTCGATCCCTTTGTGCTCGCCGAGCGCTTCGGCGCCGATTCGATTCGCTACTTTCTGCTGCGCGAGGCACCTCTTGGCAGCGACTTCTCGTACTCCGAAGAAAAGATCGCCCAGCGGCGCAACAGCGATCTTGCCAACGACCTCGGCAACCTCTTGCAACGCACCCTAGCGATGCTCGCACGTTACCGCGACGGGATCGTGCCCGAACGGCCTCAAGCGACGAGTGCGCTATCGCAGCGCTTCGCGCCGTTGCCGGCCGTCGTGCGCGAACGCATCCTCGAACTTCGCCTGCGCGAAGCGCTCGAGGAGGTTTGGGAGCTCGTAAGCGCGCTCAACCGTGCGATCGACGAGCGTAAACCCTGGGAGCTGCACAAGCTCGGCCAAACGAAAGAGCTCGACGCGGTCCTCTACGATCTTGCCGAAGGGCTGCGCTGGCTGGCAATTCTGTTGCACCCAGTGATGCCGGAGCGTATGGGCGAGATGTGGCGGCAGCTCGGCGCTCCGGGGCGAATCGATGAGGACTGGTCGTCGTCGCTGCGCGCGTGGGGAGGCCTTCCGCCGCGCACACAGACCGCGCCGGGCGCGTCCCTCTTTCCAAAGCTCGAAGCCGCGCCGCAAGCGTGATAGATACCCACTGTCACGTTCACGATCGAAAGTTCGACGACGATCGCGACGAGGTGGTCGCGCGCGCGCGCGCAGCGGGCGTCAGCGCAATGCTAACCGTCGGCGAAGATCTCGCCGATAGTAGGCGCGCGATCGCGACCGCGCGACGTTACGGGCTTTCGGCCGCGGTCGGCATCCATCCGCACGAAGCCAAAGACGCTCCCACCGACATAGCGGGCGCGCTGCGCTCGTTCTTGGACACGCCCGGCGTCGTTGCGATCGGCGAGACCGGACTCGATTACTATTACGGCCACAGCCCGCGCGCGACCCAGCAAAACGTGCTGCGTGCGCAGCTCGGGCTCGCGCGCGAGGTCGCGCTGCCGGTCGTCTTCCACCAGCGCGACGCGTTCGAAGACTTCACCGCCATCCTGCGTGAAGAATGGGCAGCGGAGATGCGCGGCGTCGTGCATTGCTTCACCGGTAACGAGGCGCAAGCGCACGCCCTTGTCGGCGAGTTCGGCCTCTTGCTCGGAATCGGCGGCGTGCTGACCTTTCCGAACGCGGCGGATCTGCGCGCCGCAGTCCGCGCGGTCGGGGCCGGCAGTCTCGTGCTGGAAACCGATTGTCCCTATCTAGCACCCGTACCGATGCGCGGCAAACGCAACGAGCCGGCCTTCGTCGCGCATACGGCAGCAAAGCTGAGCGACGTGCTCGCTATGCCGGTCGACGATTTGGTGGCAACGACGGATGCGAACGCACGGCGCCTTTTCCCGTTCTGAAGTTTCGCCGCTGCGCTCACGTCGCTGATTTAAACTCGCGCGCGACGGCCCATTCGCGCTCGAGCCGTTGGCGCACGGTACTCGCGATCTTCGCATCGTCCGTGCAGAGGCCCCAATCGGGCATCGCCCATTTGCCGTCGGCATAGGTTGCGTTTGCGGAGCCGAGCCAGGCTCGATTGCCCGCCACGGCGAGCTTGGCCGAATCTTTGCAGACCCGTACGCGTACACCGTCACGCACGAGCTGCTCGAGGGCCGCGCGCTCGCGCGAACTGCCTCGCAAATCGCGTTCGCTTACGAGAAGCCGCGGCGCGGCGCCGGCGAGGCCGAGCGCCTTGAGCGCCTTGTACGTCGCATTGCCCGCACCGAACGACTCGCTCTCGACGACCACACCGTCGCAGCCGCGCGCGCGGCAAAGAAGCTGCGCCTCCTGGTCGAGTGCCTCGCGCTTGGTCATCGGAATCGAAGCCGCATCGTCGTCGCGCAGCACGATGTCATCCTCGTGCCAATTCTTCTCGTCGAGAAAGAGCGTGCCGTCCACGGAGATCGTCTTGGCGTGAATCGGATCTTCCAGCCGCGCGTCCGCGCCGGCGCGGCGTAGCTCGGCGACGATCCGCATGTTCTCTGCGGCGAGATGCCGCTTTGCGTCGTCAAACGGCGCTCTCTCCAGTTCAACGTCCACGCGCGCGCCGCGCCGGGCCGCGTCTTCGAGCGCCCGTAAGACCGGACCGTGCAGCGTGTACGCCTCGACGAGAACCCGCTTGGCGGATTCGATACTCGCGACGACGGCGTCCGTCGAGCTGAGCTCCAGCATGCGGCTGCCATCACGACGGAGGGCGCCGACGCCTAGTCGAAGGCCCTTTGCGATATGACCTCAGCTCCGATGCGCGGCCGCGCCGACGGCGACCGCGGGACCTTCGTTCGCGAGATGTTCGCCCAGATCGCTCCGCGCTACGATCTAGCGAACCGCGTGCTGACGGGCGGGCTAGACGAGCGCTGGCGGCGCCGAGCGATCGCGCTGCTCTCGCCGCCGCCCGGCGGCCGGGTCCTCGACTGCTGCTGCGGGACCGGCGACCTCGTTTTCGGGCTCGTGCGCAGCGATCGTAGCCTCGAGGTAACCGGCGTCGATTTCTGCCGGCCGATGCTCGATCGCGCGCAGCACCGGGCCTCGCGAATCGGTCGCGGCAAAACCCGCTTCGTCGAGGGCGACGTGATGGCGCTCCCCTTCGAAGACGCCAGCTTCGACGGAGCGACGATGGGGTTCTCGTTGCGCAACGTCGTGGATGTGGATGCGACCTTGCGCGAGATTCTTCGCGTGCTTCGTCCCGGTGCGCGGTTTGTGAGTCTCGACGTTACAAAGGCACCCAATCGAAACTTCAAACGCCTCTTCGATCTCTACTTTTACCGGCTGGTGCCGGTTGTGGGAGGAATTATCGGCGGCTCGCGATCGGCCTACGCATATCTTCCGAACTCACTCACGCATCATCCCAACGCCGCGGAACTCTCCCAGCGCTTTGCGCGTGCCGGCTTCAGCCGAGCGGGATATCTTTCGCTGATGGGCGGAGCGATCGCGATCCACTACGGGGCAAAGCCTTGAGAGCGGTGCGCTCGGCGCGCGGCACCTCCGAGGATCTCCACGCATTGGTCGAGGAGTTCTTCCGCGCAACCTTTACGACCGAGAATCCGGTCATCACCGAGGCCATCAAACGTATGCTCGCCGCGGGTGGAAAACGGTTGAGGCCGCGCATCACCTTGCTTGCCGCCGAGGCCTGCGGCGG
Organism: Candidatus Cybelea sp.; assembly: GCA_049695635.1. GTDB lineage: Bacteria > Vulcanimicrobiota > Vulcanimicrobiia > Vulcanimicrobiales > Vulcanimicrobiaceae > Cybelea. The sequence goes on from JBAVSO010000009.1 coordinate 15,449, forward strand.
AAGAGCCGTCGATCACCTTCACCTTGCAGCGTACATGGAGCTCATTCACGTCGCGACGCTCATTCACGACGACGTCGTCGACAACGCGCGAACGCGGCGCGGCGTGAACGCAACGGCGGTGGACTATGGCAACCGAGTCAGCGTCCTGGCCGGCGACTATCTCTTCGCGTGGATATTCAAGAACGTAACGCTTAACTATCCGCATCCGATTCCGAACGTGCTTTCGGCGACGCTAGCCGACATCTGCGATGGCGAAGTGCTGCAGCTGCAGGCCCTGGGCAACCTCGATCTCCAGCTCGAGACGTACATCGAGATCGCTCGCAAGAAGACGGCGTCGCTCTTCGCCGCATCCGCGCAGTGTGGCGCGATCATGGGCGAGGGGCGCCCGGCCGAAGTCGCGGCATTACACGAGTTCGGCGAATGCTTCGGCGTCGGGTTTCAGATGAAGGACGATCTGTTGGACATGACTGCCGACGAACGCTCGCTCGGCAAACCGGCCGGCAACGATCTGACCGAGCGCAAGACGACGATTCCGCTGATCGCGGCACTCGCATCGGGTAATGGAGGATTCCGCGCGCAGGTCCGGCGTTTTTACGACGACGAGGCGAACGAGACGATCCCCGCGATCGTCGACGGCATCGAGCGCGAGGGTGGAATAGCGGCCACGCGTGCGCAGATCGCCCGCTTCGTCGAACGAGCCAAGAGCGCTTTGGAGCCGATTGCGGACGGCGCGGCGAAGGAGGAGCTGATACGACTCACGGAGGCCCTTCAATCATGACCATACATCCGCTCCTCGCAATCATCGACGCGCCGATCATTATCGGCATCCTCGTGCTCGGCGCGCTGCTCTTCGGAGCGGACAAACTGCCGAAGCTGGCGCGCAGCGCGGGTCAAGCGAAAAAAGAGTTCCTCGTGGGACAGGCTGAAGCCGACGAAGCGGCCGCTCGGGCCCGCGAAGAAGCTCGCCAGCGAGCCGCCCAACAGCACGCCGACGTGATGGATAACGTCCAAGCAGGTTCGATCGCCGGAGAATCGGTCCCGCCGCCTACTCCCGGCCACGGCACCCCAAGCTCTTAGCCTTCCTCTGGTGTCATCCTGACCGAAGCGAGTACAGTCGAAGAGCCCGTGCGCAGCGACCTGCGCGCGCCTCAAGACGAGGCGGCGTGGGACCAAAAAGAGATGCCTTTCACGGAGCACTTGCGGGAGCTCCGTAACCGTCTCGTCATCGCGCTGGCAACAGTAGGCGCCATCGCCGTCGTTCTCTTTTGGCCGTCGCAATACGCCATCAAGTGGATGATGCACGAGTATTTCGGAGGGATTGAGCTGCACGCATTCGGTCCGGCCGACGTGATCTTCACCGAATTCAAGTTTTCGGTGATCGGCGGCATCGTGATCGGATTGCCGGTGCTTTTGCAGCAGCTTTGGCTCTTTGTCGTTCCCGCAATCCATCCGCGTACCCGCCGGATGGTCTACGCCTTCATCCTGCCGTCGATCTTGCTTGCGGCGCTCGGACTCGCCTTCGCGCATTTCGTCGTCGTGCCGCGAGTGGTCGCAGCGCTGCTGCACATCACCGCCGCGGTTGCAACGCCGACCTTCGGGGTCGCCGCAACGCTCAACTTCGTGATGGTCTTGCTCGCGCTCTTCGCCGTTATCTTCCAGACGCCGATCGTGCTGATCGGCTTAGCCCGCCTCGGCATCCTTAACGCCAAATCGCTGATGAAGTATCGCCGCCACGCGCTCTTTGGTTTCTTCGTGGCCGGCGGAATAGCCGCGCCCGACGGAAATCCACTCACGATGGCGCTGCTGGCGCTGCCGATGTACGCGCTCTACGAGATCTCGATTTGGGTGATCCTTCCGCTCGAGCGGCGCTGGTCCAGCCCGACGCTTACGCCGCGATGAGCGCGGCAAGGGCGGTTTACGCCGAGTTCGTTTCGACCTTCGGCAACGTGCTCTTTGCCGTATCGCTCTTCGTCGCGTGGGGACTGCTGACACTCGTCGGAGTGATCGTCGATCAAGGTCAAGATCCCAGCATTTACTTTCAGAGCTATGCGGCGCCGATCGCTCGCGCGATACTCCGCCTCGGCTTCGACAATATCTATCATTCGCCGTGGTACGTCGGGATCGTCGGTTTGATCTTGCTGTCGCTGGCAGTCTGCACGTTCAAGCGCGTTATCCCCGCCCGGCTTCCACCGCTACGACCCGTCAGCGTCGAGAAGCTTCCCCTTCACGACAGTTTCGAGGTCGACGGCGACGCGGGCGACGTCCGCCGGCGCATTGCTGCCGCGCTCGCGGGGCGCGGATGGCAGATTCGCGAACGCATCTTCGGCGGCATCGAGTGGAGCTTCGGCGACAAGCATAACTGGGCGCGGCGCGGCGTGCTCGTCGCGCACGCCGGGTTCGTGATCGTCGCGGCCGGCACGACGCTTTACTGGGCGCGCGGTTTTTCGGGCGAGCTCGCGCTGCTTACGGCTTCGACGACGCAAGTCGATCGGACGAAGGCGCTGATCCGCTTGGACGATTTCGCGTATAAAATCGCGCCGATCATGACCAAGAGCGGAATGGTCTATCAACCCGTCGACTATGTCTCGCACGTGACCGTTACCGGAAAGGACGGAGTACCCAAGCACATGACGGTGCGCGTCAACCATCCGATCGACGTTGACGGAACGCTCTACTATCAAGCCAGCTACGGCTTTGGAATGAAGTTCGACGTTTCGCGAAACGGTCGCCGCGACGCCGCGCTCTCGAACCGCACCTTCCTCGAGGGCGATTCGCTCGATCTACCGGGAACGCAACGCAGTCTTCTCTACGAGCGGTTCGCGCCGACCATTGACAAGCAGAATGGGATGCCGACCGCCGATCCGCGTGTGAACGATCCTGGCGTTGTCCTGTCCGCTTCGCAAGCCGGCAGCTCGCTCGGCGAAGGGGTCGTGCCTCTCGGCAAGGCAGTCGACGCCGGTGACGGTTGGCGCGTGACCCCCAGGCGGTACGTGCTCTACAGCGGCTTCCAGTACCGTTACGATCCGGGCGTTCCGCTGGTCGGAATCGGCGCGTTCGTGCTATTGGCCGGCTTGGTGATCTCGTTCTACTTTCTGCCGGCTCGCCTCTACCTGCGCGTCGACCAGGTTGCGCCGCAGCGCGCGAGGGTAGGAGCGGCCGCCACCACGGTCAAGGGATACGACGTGTTCGCGGCCGAGTTCGGCCGGCTGGCAGCGACCTTACGCAGAGAAACCGGCCTCGACCGGCGATAGAATGGGGTTGACAAGATGCCGCTCGATGAAATCCTGATCGCGGTCGCGCTGAGCGCCTACACCCTGGGTGCGCTCGCGCTGCTGGTCTATTTCTTCTCGCGCGCGCAGTGGCTGCGCGACGTCGGGATTCCATTCGCGATTCTCGGGTGCGTCGCCCAGTTCGTACAGCTCCTAGCGCGCTGGGAGCTCACCCACGTTTGGCCGTTGCTCAATCTCTACGGCTCGCTATCGCTCTTCGCGGCAATGTCGGTTGCGATCTTTATCGTTTTCGCGTTTCGGTACGACCTTTGGTTCGCAGGCGGGTTCGTGCTCGCGCTGGCCGCGATCTTTCTCGCCTACGGTGTCACGTGGTATGAAGGCACGATGCCGCCCGTCCCCTCGCTCCAATCGTACTGGGCGAAGATCCACGTGCCGATCGTCGTTTCATCGTATGCAGCCTTCCTCGTCGCGTTCGTCTTCTCGTGCATCTATTTAGTGAAGTATTATGCGGAGCAGAGTTTTCGCGTCCGAGGCGTGCTCGCTTCGGCGACGGTCGGAGCCGGCGGCGCCACGGTCGCGGGTAATCCGGTCGCGCGGTGGCTCGCGGCGCTTCCCAGTCTCCCGCAACTCGACGTGATCGTCTACCGGGCGGTAGCGATCGGCTTGCCGCTCATCTCAATCGGGATCATCACCGGCGCGATGTGGGCGAAAGAGGCGTGGGGCGCGTACTGGCAGTGGGATCCAAAAGAGACCGCGGCGCTCTTCTCGTGGATCATCTACCTGGCGTACATGCACTTGCACACCCGCCACGCGTGGCGCGGCCTTCGCACAAGCTGGGTGAGCGTCATCGGGTTCGTCTCGATCATCTTCTGCTACCTCGGTGTCAATATCTGGATTTCGGGTCTTCACAGCTACAAGGTGTGACTTGCAATCTCGCCAAATGAGCCTGCGGCCCGTACTGACGATCTTCTGTGGAGAAAGACCTTGTCCGACTCGAATGCCGACGCTTCTCAAAGCGGCCACCGTAAGATATTAAGCGCGTACGACCTGCCTCAAACGCAGGACGAAGTAACGCGCCGAACGTTCATGGCGAACGCGACGATCACCATCGGAGGCATCGTCGGATTCGTGCTCGCCGTGCCGATCATCGGCTCGCTGCTGCCGCCAAAAAACTCAGCGGCCGGAAGCTGGTCGCCGTTGAGCGCGGCGGAACTCGACGCCTTGCAGAAGGCGACGTCGAAACCGGTGAAGCTCACCTTCACGCTCAAGTTCGTAGACGGATATCTTCCCGAGCAATCCGCCGCAGAGTACGTTTGGGGCATCAAGGTAGATCCGGCGAAATTTACGGCGGCTCGACCTGACATCTTCAATCAACCCGGCGGCAAGCCCGATCTCCCGTACGACGTCGTCAACATGGGCTTCGTTATCTTCAGTCCGATCTGCCCGCACCTCGGCTGTTATTACGGCTGGAGCGACGCTCAAAACCGCTTCATGTGCCCGTGCCACGGGTCACAATACACGTTCGAGGGCACGCACATCGCGGGTCCCGCGCCGCGAGGCCTCGACCCGCTGCCGCTGCGCGAACAGAACGGCGCCGCCGAGGTCACCTGGATCGTCTACCAGTCGAACACACCGTCGCGCATCGTCGTCTCGTATCAGTCATAGGTAACGGCAGATGTTGAATTGGATCGAACAACGCACCGGCTTCGTCTCGATGACCAAAGAGTTCCTGATGGAAGACGTTCCCGGCGGAGCGAGCTATTGGTACGTCTTCGGAAGCGCGACGCTCTTCACGATGATCGTGCAGATCGTCACGGGAATCTTTCTGACGTTCTTTTACGCGCCGTCGGCGGCGACGGCGTGGGAGTCGACTCGAGCGATTTACCTCAACCCGTGGACGCATTTTCTACTCGCCGTGCATTACTGGGGCGCGTCGGCGATGATCGCGCTCGTCTTCCTGCACTTGCTGCAAGTGCTCATCTGGGGAGCCTACAAGTCGCCGCGCGAACTGCAATGGGTCGTCGGCGTGCTCTTGCTGCTGGTCACGCTCGTGCTCGGACTCACGGGTTATCTCTTGCCGTGGGACATGGATGCGTATTTCGCGTCGCAGGTCTCGCTCAACATCACCGGCCTGGCACCGATCGCCGGTCCGATCCTGCAGCACATCGCCCAGGGTGGCGGTGGAATGGGTACCGCGACGATCAACCGTTTCTTCGGACTGCACGTCTGGCTGATGCCCGCGGTGCTCGTCCTGCTGGTCGGCGCGCACTTGGCGATCTTCCGTCACAACGCGCCAGCCGGCCCGGTCGTAAAGGATCCGCGCACGCTGCGGCCGGGGCGCTTCTGGCCGGATCAGTTTTTCATGGACGGCGCCGCGTCGCTGATCGTCTTCATCATCATCTGTTTTCTTTCGATCGTCGCGCCGCCGTACCTCGACGAGAAAGCGAATCCGACCAAGTTTTTCGTCCCGTATCCAGCTTGGTATTTCTTGTCGCTCTTCGGCCTGCTCGCGCTGGTGCCGCCGGAAATTCATCTCGGCCCGCTGACGATCGGCACCGAACTCATTGCGACGATCATCGTGCCGACGCTCTTCCTGATCGTCGTCCTGCTGCTGCCGTGGCTCGATCGCAGCACGACCCGCAGTTTCGCTGCGCGTTCCGGTCTGCTCTGGTCTACCACGGTCGTCGTGGTCGTAATCGTCTGCTTATCGGTGTACGCCCAAGTCACCACCGAGATCAAACAGGCCGCCGCGCCTGCCTCACCGCCCGAGTCGGTCGTGTTGAGCGCGGCCGCCGCCGAATCGCAGCCAAGTACCGGCGCGAACGCCGCAACCTCGTCGACGGCAACGGGACCCGGAGCTTCGGTTTTCTCCGAGAACTGCGCGAGCTGCCACGGTGCGCAAGGTAAAGGTGTGCCCGGCACGTTTCCGCCGCTTGCAGATAGCCCGGTCGTCACCGGCGATCCGAACAAGGTCATCGGCATCGTGCTTGGAGGCCTGCACGGAGCGATCACGGTCGGCGGTCAAAGCTACAACGGACAGATGCCGCCGTGGAAGGGCACGCTGACCAACAAACAGATCGCCGACGTGATAACGTTTATTCGCGGATCGCTTGGCAGCAACAAGGCATCAGCGGTAACGGAGGCTCAGGTCGCAGCTCATAAACCCTAGCGACAGACCGGACCGTCGTAAAGCAGTAACGCGGCCTTTCGATCGACGGCAATGATGCGCCGGCGCCGGCCGTACGACGGATCGGTCGCTACGCTCGAGGCCGGAACGACAACCCATGCACGGCGCGCTCCGCAAACAAACGCGCGCGGGTCGATTCCATCGTTCGTAGGATCGGCATTACCCGGCGGCGCGAGCACGCTGACGACGGGACGCGTGTAGAAGAGCAGCGCGTTTCCACCCGAGACGCCTGCAATCGCGACAACATCGCCCGGCCTGTGCGCACGCTCGATCAATGCGGCGAGTCGCGGCACCGGTTTGAACGCTTCGGCGTGCGGCAAGACCCGCACCGCCACCACGTCAACGGCAACGAGCACGGCAAGAGCGAGCGCGTATGGTGCGAATCGGGCCGTCTTCGGGCGAGCGACTAGTAGTGCCGTCAGCAGTGAGCCCACGAAAATGGCGACGGCCATGCCGAGCAACGGCGGAACCGCATTTGCCACTTCCGCGGTGAGCCGGTTGTTGAGTGCGAAGACCAAGATCGCGAATGCGAACACCCCGATCGTCACCGGAACCGTGGCGGCAGATATGACCGCCGAACGGGTTCCGCCTTTGCGCGCGACGGCATCGAAATAAAGTGCGGTGATCAGCGCGAGCGCCGGAAACCCGAGCGCCACGTAGTTTGGAAGCTTCGTGCGCGCGAAACTAAAGAAGAGCACCGGCATCACGATCCAAACGAAGGAAAGACGCACCAAGCGCGCGAGCCTCGGCGCTTGCGATGGGCCGCGTAGCCGGCGCAGGCCGTAAACGATCGCCATCGGCAGAAACGCGATCCACGGAAAGAAGCCCATGATGATGACGGGCAGGTAGTACCAGACGGGGCCCGATTGATTCTCGATAACGCCGGTATATCGGCCGATCGTGTACTCTCCGATTAACTTCTCGATCGGAAAGAGATGGTAGTGGGCGAACAACGCGACCGGCCACGGTATTACGATCGCGAGAAACGCGAGCAAGCCCGCGATCCAGCCACGCAGCGACGGTGGCTGCATTGCTTCGCAACGGCGATTCCAAAGATAGAACGGCACGATCACCAAGAGCGCCACGACCGGCGCGACCAAACCCTTGGCGAGGAATCCGGCGCCTGCAGCGATCCAGCCGTAGACCGCGTACCGTCCGCGCCCCGTTTCGAGCGATCGGAACCACCAAAATATCGTCATCGCAACGGTCAAGTCGAGCAGCGCGTCCATGATCGCGAGCCTTCCGATGACCGCCTGCATCAGGCACGTCGAAAGGATCACGGCGGCATAGATGCCCACCCGGGTCCCCGCTTGGCGCGCGACCGCATACCCGGTGAAGGCGCCGAGCGCAATCGTCGCGAGCGCCGAGGGAAGCCGAAATGCTAACGCGCTGGGACCCATAACGAGCGCAAATACGGCGCCCGACCAGAAATAGAGCGGCGGCTGCACGAAATACGGCACACCGTTGAGATGCATGACGATCCAATCGTGCGTCAACAGAATTTCGCGCGCGACTTCGCCATAGGCGGTCTCGCTGTTGTCCCAGAGCGTTCCGACCCATAAACCCGGCAGGGTGACGAGCGCCGCGACGACCGCCCCGATCCACGCCGCTCGGGCAGGTCCCTCCCCGGCTTTGGTCACCAAATGCGGCTCGTCACGAGGCGGTTTTTTGCTGCCGGACGCGGAACTCTTTGTGCGTTTCTATGCTTCCTATCTCTCTCCGGCCAAACGGTCGCCGCGTCGTGATCGTTGGCGGAGGCAACGTTGCCGCGCGAAAGGCGGAATCGATCGCCGGTGCCGGATTTCCGATCTTTGTCGTTGCCTTGCGTGTCGGCGATCGCATGCGTTCGATTTTGAGCGAGAGTGGCGGCACGTATGAGCAGCGCGCATACGAGGCTTGCGATCTGCAAAACGCATCGCTCGTCATCGCTGCGACCGACGACCCGGAGCTCAACGGGCGGATCGTCGCCGATGCGCGGGCCACCCACGCGCTCGTCTGCGACGCGGCCGTTCCCGGCCGCGGCGACTTTACGATGCCCGCAACGCAGCGGATCGGAGAGCTAACCATCAGCGCCGACTCGGGCGGCAGCGCGCCGGCTTTTTCGCGTCGCGTCGTCGCCGATCTGGCGCAAACGCTCGGTGCGCCGTACGCCGGTGCAGTGCGGACGATCGCGCAGATCCGCGCATACGTGAAAGAGACATTCCCGGAAAAGGAACGCGCGCCGATTCTTCGCGCGCTCGCGCAACGCCCGATCTCCGAGCTCGCGGCCGCTCCGATGGCGGTCGTCTGCGCGACGCGGCGCAGCGAACTTGCGACCATTCAAAGCCGCAGCATCGCCGCCCGCCTCGCCGAACGTGCCATCGCGACGACGTTGCTCGGCGTGACCACGACCGGAGACCGCGACCGCCAGACTCCGATCGATCGGCTCGGGGCGGTCAACGTCTTCGTCAAAGAGCTCGAAAGCGCGCTGCGCGAGCGGCGCGCCGACTACGCGGTTCACTCCGCCAAAGACCTCGCCGCCTCGCTGGCCGACGATCTGCGCATTGCAGCCATTTCGCGACGTGAAGATGCGCGCGACGCTTTCTGCAGCGAACGCTATCCGGAATTCGAATCGCTGCCGGCCGGCGCGGTCGTCGGAACCTCGAGCCCTCGCCGGCAGGCTCAGCTTGCGGCGCTCCGCCCGGATTTGCGATACGAATCGCTGCGCGGAAACGTCGACACCCGGCTGCGTAAGCTCCAAGCCGGCGAGTACGACGCGATCGTGCTCGCGATGGCCGGATTGAACCGCCTTGGCGCAGGTGCCAGGTACGTCGCGCCTTTCGCGCCCGAGCACGTCGTTCCGGCGGTCGGACAAGGCGCGCTCGCAATCGAGATCCGCGCCGACGACGAGCGGCTCGCGACGGTGCTGCGCGATGCGGTCAACGACGGCGAAAGCGAGTTGTGCGTTACCTGCGAGCGGGCGGCGCTTCGAACGTTGAGGGCCGGTTGCAGCGCGCCGCTCGGTATTTACGCCAAGCTCGGCGCCGAAACGATGGTTGTTCAGGGCGCCTTCGCACCGCCGGCGGCCGCCTTGACGCGCGCGCGACTCGAGCGCAAGATTTCGACGCTCGCGCAGGCCGAGGCGCTCGGTGCCGAGCTGGCCGAACTTTTGAACGCCTCGAACGCGAACGCGATGGGAGTCGGAAGCTGATCGTTATGCGTCCGCGGCGTCTGCGCCGCAACGAAGTCGTACGCGCGCTCGTCCGCGAGCATCGCGTCGCGATCGACCAACTCGTGCAGCCGCTTTTCGTCGCCGAACGCGCGAGCGATGCGGGTGCGATTGACGCCATGCCCGGCATTGCCCGTTACGAGCTCGAGGGCGCGGTCGCCGAGGCCCGCGAGCTCTTCTCTCTCGGCATCAAGAGCGTTCTGCTCTTCGGCATCCCCGCTCGTAAGGACGATCGCGCATCGAGCGCCCACGATTCGGACGGAATCGTCCAACGCGCGATTCGCGCCATCAAAGCAGCACGGCCCGAGATGCTCGTCATGGCCGACCTCTGCTGCTGCGAGTACACCGCGCACGGGCACTGCGGACTTTTGGATGCGCGCGGCGAAGTAGAGAACGATGCCACGGTCGAGCTCCTCTGCGCGATTGCAACGAGCTATGCGCAGGCCGGCGTTGACGTCGTCGCGCCGTCGGACATGATGGACGGACGCGTCGCGGCGATTCGCGCGGCGCTCGACGGCGCCGGCGCGAAGGAGGTCGCGATCATGGCGTACAGCGCGAAATACGCCTCCGCGTTCTACGGCCCGTTTCGCGAAGCCGCGGGATCGGCGCCCGCATTCGGCGATCGGCGCGGTTATCAGATGGACCCACCGAACGCGCGCGAAGCGCTGCGCGAGATCGCGCTTGACCTGGCGCAAGGCGCCGACATCGTCATGATCAAGCCGGGTCTTCCGTATCTGGACGTTCTGCGCGCAGCGCGCGAGCGCTTCGACGCACCGCTTGCGGTGTACAACGTGAGCGGCGAGTACGCGATGGTTTGCGCAGCCGCGGCACGCGGCTGGCTCGACGGCGAGCGCACGGTCGACGAGATCCTGACGTCGTTCGTGCGGGCGGGTGCCGACATCGTGATAACGTACTTCGCCAAAGAATACGCCAAGCGTCATGGATAACACGGCAATCGTGCTGCTCGCCGGCGGAGAGGCGCGACGATTTCCCGGAAAGCTCGAGTTCGGGGTCGCCGGCCGCCCGATGCTCGCGCACTGCTACGATCGCATGCGCGCTACGGGATTGCCGGTCTATGTTGCCGCCAAAGGCTCGTTTTCACGCGCGCTCGATGAGGTGCTCCTCGCTCCGGTATTGATAGACCGCCGCCCCAGCGAAGGGCCGTTAAGCGCCTTGCTCTCCGCCTGCGCTTTGATCAAAGCCGAGCGCATTTTCGCCGTCGCCGCCGATCAGCCGCATCTCGAGGCCAGCGTTCTCGCGCAGCTTGCGGCAGCGTGGCAGCCTGGCGACGAAGCCGTCGTGCCGGCACACGCCGGCGGCATCGAACCGCTCGCGGCGCTCTACGCGCGGCGCCCGCTCCTGCGCGAGGGTTTCGAGTTGCGCACGCGCCGCCGGCTCGCGATGCGCGACGCTATCGTTCGTCTCGCGACGCGCTTCCTTCCGTTCGAGGCACGGTGCTTTCAGAACGTCAACCGGATCGAGGACCTAGAGAGGACGCCAATCAACGCATGAAACTCGAACGTTCAATCGCCGCATTCGCTCGTGCTCGGCGCGTCATCGCCGGCGGCGTCAATTCGCCGGTACGCGCGCTCGGCGCGGTCGGTCTCTCGCCGGTCTTCATGAAAAGCGGAGCCGGTGCGACGATCCACGATCTCGACGACCACGAATATATCGACTACGTAATGTCGTGGGGCGCGCTGCTGCTCGGGCACGCGCAGCCAGCGGTAATGCGCGCGGTTGCAAACGCGATGACCCGCGGAATGTCGTTCGGCACTCCAACCGAGATAGAGAGCGAGCTTGCCGAGCTGATCGTTGCGATGATGCCGTCAATCGAGCGTCTACGCTTCGTTTCGAGCGGCACCGAAGCGACGATGGCCGCGATCCGGCTCGCTCGGGGGTTCACGAACCGCGAAAAGATCGTGAAATTTGCCGGCTGTTATCACGGCCACGGTGACTCGTTCTTGATTGCTGCGGGCTCCGGTGCGCTGACGCACGGCGTTCCCGATTCGCCCGGCGTCACCGAAGGGACGGCTCGCGACACAATCCTTTTGCCGTTCAACGACGCGACCGCTGCCGAGCAAGCTTTCGAAACGCACCCCGATTCGATCGCTGCGCTCATCGTCGAGCCATATCCCGGCAACATGGGACTCATTCTGCCCCAACGCGGTTATCTGCAACGCCTCCGCGAGCTCTGCACGCGTTACGGTGCGCTGCTGATATTCGACGAAGTGATGAGCGGCTTTCGCGTGGCGCGCGGGGGCGCGCAAGCGCGCGAAGCTGTCATGCCGGATATTACAACGCTCGGCAAGATCATCGGCGGTGGACTTCCGGTCGGCGCCTTCGGAGGGCGAGCCGACGTGATGGCACGACTTTCGCCGGAAGGACCCGTCTATCAAGCGGGAACCCTATCGGGCAACCCGCTCGCAGTGGCGGCGGGACTCGCGACGCTGCAGATCATCGCTTCGGACGCGACGCTCTACGATCGCCTGGAACACACGACCGGGCAGCTCGTTGCCGGATTGGAGAAAGTGCTGCGCTACCACGGCGTCGGGCACTATTGCACCCGCGCCGGCGCGATGTTCTGCCTTTTCTTCACGCCCGATGCCGTCAAGGATCTCGAGAGCGCGCGGAAATCCGATCGTACGCTCTTCGCGAAGTACTTCGGGGCCATGCTCGATCGCGGCGTCTATCTGGCGCCCTCGCAGTTCGAAGCGAACTTCCTCTCGGCTGCCCATACCTCGCGCGACATCGAGCGCACGGTAGCGGCGGCCGACGCGTCGCTGACCGGGCTGCTGGCGAGCGTATGATCGATCCCAAAGTGGACGTACGGCGCCTGGAGCCGGCCGAGCCGCTCGGCGAGGTCTCGATTCCGCGGCTCTATGCATACCACCGGGCGTTGCGACAAGCGCGCGCCGGCGGGAAGCGGACGATCACTTCGCAGGGACTCGCCGCGCTGCTCGGCCATACGATCGCCAGCACCCAGATCCGAAAGGACCTCTGCACGCTCGGTCCGCTGGGCCGCCGTGGACAGGGGTATGCGATCGATCCGCTTGTCGAGCAGCTCGCCTGGGTCTTAGGATTGGAGCATGACTGGCGGATCGCGATCGTCGGCTTCGGATATCTCGGCCGCGCTTTTGCGGCCTTCATCACCGCGCGTGAGAAACGGTTCAACGTCGCTGCTATCTTCGACCGCTCGCCGGCTGTCGTCGGCCAGCTCTGGAAAGGCATCGAGGTGCACGATGCCGCCGAGATGGAGCGCGTGCTCGCCCAAGCAGGTTGCAACATAGCGGTGATCGCCGTTCCGGCCGAAGCTGCGCAAGAGAGCGCCCAACGGGTTGCCGGCCTCGGCATCCGCGCGATTCTCAACTTCGCTCCAACGCCGCTGCTCTTGCATGGCCAGGTGCTGGTGCGCAATATCGATCTCGCCGGCGAGATGGCGATCTTGACCCATCGGCTGAGCCTGGAGTAGCGCGAATGCCGATCGCTTGCATAGGGCTCTCACACCGAACCGCTCCAGTCGAAGTACGCGAGCGCCATGCTTTCCCGCCCTCACGGATGGCCGAAGCGCTGGTGGCGCTGCGCGATTACGAAGCGGTGCGCGAGGCGGTGATGCTGCAAACCTGCGGGCGCTTGGAGATCTACGCCGAGCTCGACGAATACGAGACCGGCGTCGCGCAGATCAAGTCGTTTCTTGCGAACTTCCGCCACGGCACGATCGGTTACGACATCGAGTCGTATCTCTACACGCAGCTCGGACATCAAGCAGTGGAGCACTTGTTTCGGGTCTGCACGGGCCTCGACTCGATGCTGATCGGCGAGGCCGAGATTCTCGGTCAAGTCAAGGACGCGTACGTCGCCGCGACCCGCGCGAAGTCGCTCGGCCGCACGCTGCACCGTCTCTTTCGAGAAGCGCTCGCAGCGGGCAAGACGGCGCGCGCGCAGACGGGCATCGGCGGCGAGTCGGTCTCGATGGCGACAGCCGCGCTCGAAGCAGCCCGCGCGCGCCTCGGTACGCTCGAGGGCAGCTGCATTCTCGTCGTCGGCGCCGGCAAGATGGGGCGGACCGCGGTGAAACGTCTGCGCGGCGAAGGCGCGCAGCGCGTGATCGTCGCGAACCGCACGATCGCGCACTCGCGTGGACTAGTTACCGATGCCGGCTTTGGCGAGGCCGTCGAGATGCCGGAGCTCGTTGAGGCGCTCGCCGCGGCCGACGTCGTGGTGGCGTCGACCGGGGCTTCCGATTTCGTCCTCGACGAGGCGCGCGTGCGCGCCGCGATGTCGCAACGTCCCCGACGCCCGCTCTTCATCGTGGACATTGCGGTGCCGCGCGACGTCGATCCGGCCGTGACGAACGTCGAAAACGTTTCGCTCGTCGATATCGATGGGCTCAAATCGGTTGTCAACGAACGGCTCGACCTGCGGCGCGAAGCAATTCCGGCCGTCGAGGAGATCATCGCCCAGTACGTCGAGCGCTTCGAGAACTGGTATCGCTCGCGCATTGCGGTGCCGGTGATCGCGCGACTGACACAAAAGGCCGAGACGATTCGTGCCGCCGAGCTCGAGCGGTTGCTGGCGCGCTGTCCGGATCTGGACGAACGCGAACGCATGCTCGTGACCGGTATGACGATGACGATCGTCTCCAAACTCTTGCACTCGGCCATTTTGAAGATCCGTGAGAAGGCGACGCTCGATCACGCCGAAGCGCTTTCGAGTGCGCGCGTGCTCGACGATCTCTTCGAGCTCGACCTCGCCGATGGTCCCAAGTAGCAGCAACGGACGCGTTTACTTGGTCGGCGCAGGCCCGGGCGATCCGGGCCTGCTGACGTTACGGGCAGCCGAAGTGCTGCGCAATGCCGACGTCCTGCTGTACGACGCGCTCGCAAGCGATGCGGTCGTCGCCTTCGCGCCGCAGACATGCGAACGCATCTTCGTCGGCAAGCGCGGTGGCGATCACTCGATGCCGCAAGAGGATATCGAAGCGCTGATGATTCGTAAGGCGCGCGAGGGACAACGCGTCGTTCGACTCAAAGGCGGCGATCCGTTCGTCTTCGGGCGCGGCGGTGAGGAGGCCGAAGCGCTGCACGCCGCCGGGATCGCGTTCGAAGTCGTTCCGGGCATCAGCTCGGCGATAGCCGTTCCCGCGTATGCCGGCATCCCGGTCACGCACCGCGAGCACGCTACGTCGTTCACCGTCTTAACGGGCCACGAAGATCCGGGAAAGCCGGCATCAACGTTGGATTGGGCCAAGCTCGCCGATCCGCATCGCACGCTTGTCATGCTGATGGCAACCGCAAATCTTCGCGAGATCGCACAGCAGCTGGTCGAACACGGGCTCGCCGGCACGACGCCGGCCGCGGCCATTCAAAACGGCACGCGCCCCGACCAGCGAACCGCGATCGGAACGATTGCCACGATCGCCGATGACGCGGCAGCCGCGGAGATCGGATCGCCTGCGATCGTCGTCGTCGGC
>JBAVSO010000010.1:0-22433 GCA_049695635.1 Candidatus Cybelea sp.
GCACCAATCTAACGGGCGGGCTCTCGGGCCCAAGAAAATGGCGGTGTCACCGAGCACTGGTGGGAACGTTCGCTCCCACCACCGGAGAACCGGCCGGATGAACATATCAGAAAATGTTAGAAAGGAAGCAGACGCTGCCTTTTGACGGGCCGAACGGCGTGTACTAGCAGTAACAACGGCCTCGCGAATCGTGACGCTGTTGTTCTAGCGCGTATCGACTCCGCGCATGTTCTCAAACAATCCGGGAGGCTTCGCGGAGCCGGCTCCGGGCAGATAGCCTTAATGGAGTATGCCTGCGGCTTCGCCCGGAGCTTACGCTGCGGCTCAGGAGTAGTGCAAGCACCATTCCAGCCGGGCCAGCGCCGACGACGATTACAGAGGATCGCTCATAGGTCGATCTAGCGACGGGAGGCGGACGGTTCCTTCAGAAGCCGGTCATGGCCCCGCAAAGCCCAAAGATGCAAGCTAAACTAGAGGCCATCCCGAGCAGAGCTGGCGACGCGCGCGTAGTACGAGGGAAGAGGGACAGAGCGATAAGCTGCATCCGCGCGATGTCGCAATGCAGCGCGGCCTCGCGATCGCGAAGCCGTGGGTGGAGTCAGTCAGTTTCCATGCGATAGCGCGAGGTCACCGAGCCTGCTCCTTCCATCGTTCGACGTTAACACCCATCAGGAGGAGCCACAGCATCAACAACCCTTCTGCCAGGATGCCGAGGACCTCAATGTAGATGGATAGATGACCTGCGACCGGCGGCGCGAGATAGACGAGCCAGCCCACGCCGGCAAGCGCCATCAGCGCGCCCAGGGCTCGAGGCAGGAACGTCGACCTGATAATGAGGTAGCCGATCAGGATGCAAAAAGGTCCGAAAAAAACTAGGGGGCTGACGTAGGACGGGATGAAATGAAAGTTGCTTAGGGCCTGCACGCCGCATCCTCCGAGGCTGAAGACCGCCGCGAGTAAGGACAGGTTTTTGTTCACCGGCTTGAACATGGCATAGAAGAACAGGGTGACCGCGATATAGCACGCGATCGATATAACGCTGAGGGCGTCGCGATATACGGCGAGCTTGGGGCCATGCAAGGTCGTGGAGAACATTGCCGTCAGAAAGTACAGCAGGTACACGAGACCAGTAAGCCTGGCCCTCGGTGCGTTCATTGCCCGCTTTAGAATAATCGCAAGAAATCTATCTGATCGTCTCGGGTCCGTTATCTGCGTAGCCATGGTCGCTTTCCCTCGCGCGCGTAGATTCTCGCGATATTCTGCCGGGCCGCCCGGTTTTGATTCGCTGCGAGCTGCTCAGAATCTCCTTTAGATGGCTTAGGCGGCGACGACTCCGCCCAGCCACTTCCAATGCCGCCGATACGGATTGACGTGTGGCGATTGCGCACTTTCGACCTATGCGAGATGCTCGCGTCCATGGACTCGGCGATCACGCGCACCGGCGGGCGTTGTAGCTTCGTCGGAATGTTGGGTCCGATTAACTCGCTCGTCCGGCCTTCATTAGCATTTTCCAGTGACGCCTGGGCGGAACTAAGCGTCCTTGCGTACCTTCGAGCCGTGCGAGAGGCTCGCGCCCATGACTTCGGCGATCATGCTGACCGGTAGCTGTTGCAGCTTCGGCAGAATGTCGCGCCGGAAATCCACGCCCTTAAAACGATCCGTCATCGCGCCACGCGGCCGCGGCTTTGCGCTGCTTCGAGGCGGTAGCGGAGCGCCGGGCTTCGGGGGTCGTGGTAGGATTGTGCCGGCTGTCTCATGGGTTTCTTGGCGCCACCCCGCACCCGGAAAGACATAATTCCTGACCTCCATGAAAGGGATTCCGTTGAAGCGATCCGCCGCTAGGGGCTGACCGTGATGTCAGGTGAACGCGCGCATGATGGACGAAAGGTATTCAAAGATCCTGCCGCCTGTTACCGCAGTAACAGGCGGCAGGATCTTTGAGGTCGATTCTTACTTGGCTTTGTCTGGGGGTACGCAGAAACAGCCGTACTTGTTGCACCGGTACACAAGGCCCGGGGCGCATGTGACGAATGATGGCGTTCTGCTCATGCCGTTGATCGGCGATTGCCCTGCGCTCGTTGACGCGGTCATCAGAAAAAACGAGAGGACCCCGACTCCGGCAAACGGCAAGCCTTTAAGCATCGAATTCATCATTAGACTCCACCTCCATGCATCCACCGCTTCAAACGGCGGCGCTCTTGACCTTCAAGGCTAGCGGCTCCTTGCGTGCGAGGGCCCGGCGAGTTCGACGCTGATGCGGTCTACGAGCGTGCGCTGATCGTTGGGGGACTCCGGCGCGCCGGTAGCAATGGTCTCGACGACGCGAACTGCGCATTCGGCGGTTAAAATGGAAAGATTACGCAAGAGTCGTTTTCTCAGCGTGCACGATTGCAGGCTTGCGGCCTTTCAGCCGCAGCGGAGGACCGGCGCTAGCATCTGTGCATTCAATGCAAGGCTCACCCCCGCGGTTGTGCGGTTGCGGGGACTCATTCCGGTGACGTTCCGCCAAAAAAATAAAATGGCGCTGCGTATTACGGGCAACTCGGGCATGCTTTCCGAGGTAATGCGCGACCCGCTCGAAGCGCTAACGGGAACGCAAGGAGACAGAGCCCTGCAAAACGAGCTCCCGCTCCGAGCGCTGCGATATCCAAGGCCGTAAATGCGAAGCTCCGCGAAGGTCTAACTGCGAAGCGCAATGCGATGGGAGCTTCGCAAAACAAGCCCCTGTCCGAGCGCCGCGATCGAAGCTGCGAGGGGGCCAGGCGATCGGAGGCCTAACAAAGCAAGGCCCACCAGATATAAGTGCGCGTAGTACAGCGCTTCATAGCCCCAAGGGTAAACGATGGGCGGTCTAGTTGGCTATGCGAACGGCGCCGCTATTCGAAAGGTTGAAAGGTAACGGTCTTGCTTGATAAGGCAGCTGGATGGCTAATCAACTGGATATCCCAAAATATCAATGTTCCTGGCCGCCGAGGATGGGTGCTACTTGCCGCTTTGGGTCTAGTTGCTCTCGTGGTTGGCCTTCCACTTTATCTCAACTGGAATAACTTATCTTAGCTGCCCGGTATCCCTAATATCGCAAACGCTATCGAATGCCAAATGCCGCTGCCACGCCCTCCGGAGGGAAAGATCACTATCGGATTGATGCGACTCTCCAACGATCCCGGCGACGAACAGCGGGACATCATGACGAAAAGCAAACGACTCCCCGGAAGAATCGGCGATCGTCAGTAGCGGTAAAAACGGGCGCGGGGGCGGTTTGCGCTAGCACTAAGGCTTAAACTCAAAAACCGTTCCGAAGTAACAGGGTGCGGAAAAGCTGCAGCTAGGCGTTGAATAGCCACCAGCCTGGGTCGAGCCGTAGAGTCTGCCTTTCACTTCGATGAGATTAGCCATCGGAAATGCTCCGTCGGTTTCGTCAAACCGGCGGAGCACATGTTCCTTGCCGGTCATCGTCACACTAAAGATAATCCCGCACCCGTTACCGTAGCAAACCGACCGACTGAAAGTGCCTCCGTAAGCCGTGGTGCCGTAGAGCTTACCGTTTACGTCGATTACGCCAGCCTCGGGGCGAACGCCGTCACCGGGTTCGTTGTAGAAGCTGTGCAGCACCCTTTCCTTTTTTCCGCTTATCGACATGCTGAAGACTGTGCCCCAGCGGGCTGAACCGCCGTACTCCGTTGTGCCATAGAGCTTTCCGTCTGCGGCAATAAGGGGCGCGGCCGGCCCGCCGCCATCGGGCCCATCGAAGCTGAACAGCACTTTCTCCGCGCCGGTAGTGCTTATGCGGAAGACCGTTCCTTTCTTATACGCACCGCCGCTCATCGTCGTACCGTACAACGTGCCGTTAACGTTCAGCAAGCCGGCCGTCGGAGACACTCCATCAGAGCTGCCTTTGAAGCTGTAGATCACATGCTCGACGCCATTCGGAGTGATGCTGAAAACTTCTCCATAGCCGTACACGCCGCCGGCGGGCGTCGTTCCGTAGAGCATGCCGTTCACATCGGCGAGACTTCCCAAGGGGGGGCCGTCGGATTGCGTGAAATTGTACAGCACATGGTAATCACCGGCCGTAGTGATGCTAAAAACTACTCCATAGCCGTGGCCACCCGCATACGTAGTGCCGTAGAGCGTGTCGTTAATAGCGACCAGGCCGGCATAAGGCGTTGCGCCGTCATACGGTCCGGCGGCAAAGTTGTGCAGCACGTTCTCTTTCCCGCGTCTGGTCACGCTGAAGACCGTTCCGTAGGCGTCCGACCCGAAGCCGTTCGCGCCGCCCTTAAAGGTGGTGCCGTAGAGCGCGCCCTCAACGTAGATCAAGGGGGCGGTGGGACCGATTCCATCATAGCCGTAGGCATTACTGCCGAAGCTGAAGACAACTCGGTATTGCGATGCACTAGCGCGATCCATTGGCCGCGTTCCGGCGATCTGCGGCAAGGTACGTATCGCGCCGATCGGTGGCGGCGATCCACCGCAGGCCGCAAGCAACGCTGCGGTGACACAGCTGCTTATTGCATAGTGTCTAAAATTCCAACGTCTCACGTGTGCTTTGCTCCTTGCCCACTGGACGCCGCAGATCTCGGCATGATTCGTCGTCTTCGTTCCGTTGCTGTTGAGTGATCGGAACTAAGCCCCACTCAAAACGAGCCCCGCCGCTGGCGCGGCGTGACGATCAATCTACCAGCTGAAGACGACAAGTCCGTTGCCCGAAGCGTTTTTCCAGTTGCCCCAGTATTTGACGTGCGTTGCGCGGGGTTCAGCGTACGACGAACCACCGCCGCCTCCGCCCCCTCCGAAGTTTGCGTCCGCTGAGCAAGAGCCGCCGCCTCCACCTCCGCCGAAGTAGCCTCCCCCGCCACCTCCTCCACCGTCGCTGAAATAGCTGTCGAAGGAGGGGATTACGAGGCCGCCGCCTCCGCCGAGACCGAGTGCCCCAGCCGCTCCGGGATTGCCAGGCTCTTTGCAGTCTGATCCGTAGCCGCCACTACCGCCGGCACCGCCCTGGCTCTGGCTGCCGCCGTCTCCGCCGTTTCCACTACCGAATCCAGAGTCGAATCGTGCTTTGCCACGCGGTCCGTTGACTGGTGCGGACCCGAAGCCGCCCTGGCCGTTGCCACCGGTAAGTCCGCCTCCGCCCCCGCCAGCTCCCCCAAACGTGCTGTAATTGCAATCATTGTACGTGCCGCCGGCACCGCCCCCGCCCGCCGCGACTAGAATGCGGTCGCGCAGTCTGCCGGGACTGACGCGTACGTCCGAGGCGCCGCCACCTCCGCCAGTGTAACCGCCACTAGGGCCGCCGCCATTGAAACCGCCTGTCGATGAGCCGCGGATACTGCCCGCATATTGACGTCCCGTGCCCGCACCGCCAACGTAGATATCCAATCGCTCCTTTGGGGTGACTGGAATCACAGCGTAGGCTCGGGCTCCTCTGCCAGTCCCCGCACAACTATCGCCGCCTGCACCGCGCGCGACGACGGTAATGTGCGTGACACCCGCCGGCACCACGAACGATTGCTCTTTGCCCGTGTAGTTGAACGTGCGGCTCTGCGTTAACGCTTGGGGTTGGTCCGCCGAGGGGATTGCGGTCTCGCCACCTCCGCCGCAGCCTGCGAGCAATACAACGGCAACGCCTCCACTTAGGGCGTACCTGCCGAGACCAAAACTATTCATTCTCCGCGCTCCTCCGATCCACCGTAACGGATCGACGGCTAAGGATGTTCGGCGCTGACGCTCAGGTCCCGGCTCCGACCAGTGCGAGCAAGCCCTCCCAGTGCCTACGGTGCGGAATCTTTGCGCCCGCACGGATGCGCGAGCAAGCCGCGAGCGACGAGCCCGTGGCCCGCCCGATTCGTATTTAACCTTGGCGTATCTCGCGTACCCGCTTTCGGTTGTACTGTTCGTGCAAACACTTTAGCCAGCCCAGACTAGTCTAGCCGCAATTCGGAGACATCACTTCGCGCTTAACGCACGAAGATGCGAAGTCGAAACGCTCCGCAAGGCGGTGGACAAACTAAACGAGAGCATCGCAAGCCGCGTCTTTGGCAGTATTCCTCGGCGAAACTTACCGTCTCTATCAGGCACTAAGCGATTACTGGTCCAATAGGATCCCGCAACGTTGTCGCGGTTGCACTCTTTGTGCCCTACCAAGCGTCAACCGACTCGGCTATCGCAAGGGGTGTCGCTCACTTTTGCATTATGCGTAAAGGAAACGGGAACGGCCTAGTAACGTTGCACTAGATACGATCTACGGTCGGGAGTTATGCTTGCAATGGCTGCATCGCGACGTCGAGGCAAGATCGAACTATCGATTGGCTAGGGCGCGGAAGAAGCTGCTCCATGTGATTGCAATTCTTCGACAGCGGCTTCCAAGCGCTGAATCCGAGAGCGCAACTCGACAGCATCGTCATGGAGCAAAAGCGCGCTCTCGGCAGTCTCAAGCTGAAGACGATCAGAGCGCACCTTCTCAGCCTGGCGACGGCGATGAGACTCACTCGGAGGTCCGGCCGTCAAGCGCGTGGTGGGCTCCGGCTCGCCCGCAAGGTACCATGGCGAGATCTTCAACTCTCGCGCAAGCCGTAAGGCCGCCTCCAGTTTGAGGCTCTTGATTCGGCCAGTACGCATTTTACGTGCAGCGTCGGTGGTGACTCTTAAGATCGCGCCAAGTTCGGCGTCGGTCAGTCCCTTAATCACTTCTCTGAAGCGTCTACTGAAGCTTGGGGGCTCGAACTCCCCCCACGTGCGAAATGAGAACCACAGCGGATGAGCCTTCGGGAGGCTCGTCGGCCAGAAACGAAAAGGGCGCCGCTGTTGCACATTTGTTGCACGGAGCCTGAAAGTGTCGCAGAAACCCTTGTAAAATATCGAGAATTCTTAGCCCCAGCGGGATTCGAACCACTTCTCGGGGATTCCGGAGAGTCCCGACCGCTACCGATCCGTGTTATTCTGCAAGGCTTTTTGCCGCACTGGCTCCCGACCGATACCGTCCATTACCGGCCTCTCCCGACCGCTTCGTTAGAAAATGTTAGAAAATCGACGGATACGCCCCCGGCCTGACGGGCACTCGCTTCGGCGTCAATCTGTCTCATCCTCAAGCCGGCGAACCGGTCCAGCTACAACTGGTGCGGAATGCATTTGCTGGCTTTGACTCGGCACGTAGCCATGCCCACGGGTACGCTGCCCGCAGCAAACGGCGAGCCCGTCACCGGCGTCAACGCGCCGCTACCCGCGTCGATCGTATAGGCGGTAATGTTGCTGGAGCCGGCATTTGTAACGTATGCAAACTTGCTCTTAGTGTCGACCGCACCAGTTTGGGGAGCAGAGCCCGGATCGGCAAACGGTGACCCTGCCACCGGCGTCAGCGCGCCGCTGCTCGCCGCAATACTGTATGCGGCAACATTGTTCGACGTACTGTTAGGTACATAAGCGAACCCGCCCGTAGGCGGGATAATTACATCTTGGGCTCCGATTCCCGGGTCCGTAAACGGCGAGCCAGTCATCGGCGTCAGTGCGCCGCTGGACTCGCTGATGGTATAGGCATAAACATCGGACCCGTTGGCGGCTACATAGGCGAACTTGCCCGTGGGATCGACGGTCATGCTGACGGGAAGAGTGCCCGTGCCAAATGGCGATCCTTTAATTTTTTTCAGGGAGCCGTTCGCCGCGATCTTATAAGCGGAAATGTCGCCGGAGTTTAAGTTGGCCACATAGGCGTACTTGCCGTTGGGGTCGACCGCCACGGCGTACGGCTTGGTGCCAGCCTTAAAGGGCGACCCGGCAACGGGCGTTAGTGCGCCGCTGCTTGAGTCGATCGTATACGCGGAAACGTTTTTGGAGCCATAGTTGGTCACGTAGAGGAACTTGCCGGTGGGATCGACTGCAATGCCGAGTGACTGGGTGCCTGCGCTGAACGGCGAGCCTGCCACTTGTGTCAACGCGCCGCTGGTCGCGTTGATGGTATAGGCGGAAACGTTGTTGGAGCCGTAGTTGGTCACATACACGAACTTTCCATTGGGATCGATCGCCACATCATAGGCCTGAGTACCCGCGCCAAATGGCGACCCCGTCACCTGAGTCAACGCACCGGTGGACGCGTTGATGGTATAGGCGGAAACGTTGTTGGAGCCGTAGTTCGCCACATAGGCAAACTGGGCGACGGCAGCGCCAGCGGAACGTTCTAACGGCGGTTGGCCGACTTTTTCCGGTACGTTGGGCGAGCCGCCTGCATTGCATGCCGCGATCGCAAGAGTGGCGACGAGCGGCGCGACTAGCGTGATTGAACTTGACATTAACTTCATAAAAGAGTGCTCCTTCACAGTGTTTTTAGAAAGCGCCCACGCCATTGGGTGTGCCCCAGCCGGTTGGGCCCGAGTAAGTCCCGAACTGAGTGGTTCCCGCGGTGCAGAGGTAGCTGCCGCCAAGGCTCGGGGGGCAACCGTCGTTGCCGCTACTGATGACGTGCAAATCCTTCTGGATCTTCTTGCTCTTTAACGTCCAGAAGGTTTTGCCGCCGTCCTGTTTGGCGCCGTTGCCGGCAAGCGCGAACGCGCCGGCGACAATCGGGGTGGCGGCGCTCGTGCCTCCCATGATGACCCAGCCAGTGTAGCCACCGTACGTATCGTACTCCGCGAGGTTCCAAGCAACGGCAGCCACGTCGTTGGCTGTCCGACCAGTGCAGCCAGGATCGTGTTGCCAGGAAGGCTTAGCGACTTGCGTCGCGCAGCCGCCGCCGGTGTCGGGCCAGACGACTTCACCATAAGTCGAGCCGCTTTTCGACAGCAGGGTGCCGCCGACCGAGACGACGCTCGCAAGGGCCATCGGCGCCCCGATTCCATAGGCTTTGTCCCCGGCGGCAGCGACATAGGTTATTCCCGGAGTCTCAAAGCCTTGGCTCTCGTTGCAGCCGGTGAAACCGTAACATTCGAAGCTGTTGCTCGTGATGTGTGCGCCCAGCTTCACAGCTTCGTCTTCGGCTGTTACCGTATCGCTCGCGTCGGTGCTGTTCGCCTCGACCAGATAGATCGTGCAGTTTGGACAGCTCGCTGAAACCATCTCAACGTCGAGGTCGATCTCAACGCCCCAGCCGACATCGCCTTTGGGATAGTTGTTCTGCTCTCCGTCTTGATTGTATTTGTAGAACTTTGCCTTCGGCAGCGCGAAGTACGAGCGATACTTTGCGAGGTCCTTGGCGACCCTGGGGTTGTCGTAGGCATCGACAATCGCGACGACCTGTCCCGAGCCTCTGGTCGCCGAGGGGAGGTTGTAGGCCGCCTCAATATCTTGGGCGCCCCACCCCGGCTCTTTGCCGTGAGGGCTCTTGTTTAAAATCAGGGCCTCGCACTGCACGTCGCCGTGAGCGGCTTCCGGACAAGCTCGCCGCGCAAGGTGCTGCGCTTGCCACTGCGGGATCGCCTGTTGCGCGGTGGGTTGGCTGATCGTCCACGGCACGCTGCGGCTGCCGGCATTGCAGGCCGCAAGTGCAATCGTCGGCACGATCGGTGCGAGCCTCTTCATGGTTCCCCGCATAGATGCTCCCTTCGCGAGCACGGCAAGGTGCCTGCCCCGGGTCATCGTCGCAGCAAAAGGCGGCGCCGATAAGGTACAACAACCCGCACAAGTTACCGTAGCGTAGCTCCTGCGGGTGCGCTGGAGCACTCGGCGAAAGCCTGCAAATACCGTGGAGGATGCGAGGCGAGCTCCAAGCTCGCCAGACTTTGGTACTCTCCTGCGGCGCCACCGACTCGCGGTCGGACTTTCGCAAGAGGCCCTCGCCGAACGCGCGGGCATGAGCCCGCAAGGAATCAGCGTGCTCGAGCGGGGCTATCGACGCACTCCACAACGCGCAACGCTCGCGCTCTTGGCTGGTGCCTTGGCGCTCGATGACGATCAGCGCCGTGAGCTCGAGGGCGCCGCTGCGCGCTGGGTGTTGCTGCACGAAGGAGACGGAGCCTCAGTCACGGTCGGCCCGTGGCCCGATGCGGCGACGTCGAACCTGCCGCTTGCGCTGACGAGTTTCGTGGGGCGCGAGCCGGAGCTCGCCGAGATTGCGACGCTTGCGCGCGAACATCGACTCGTCACCCTGACTGGGTCAGGCGGTGTTGGTAAGACCCAGACGGCATTGCAGGTCGCTAGAGCACTGAGCGATGCTGAAGACGATGCCGTCTGCTTCGTCGGGCTTGCGCCGGTAGGCGATCCTTCGCGGGTCGAAGCGACGGTCGCCTCGGCGCTCGGGGTCCAGGAAGTACCGAGGCGCCCGCTGCGCGAGACACTGCTTGCGTATCTCAAGAAAAAATCGCTGCTGCTAATTCTCGACAACTGTGAGCACGTCATTACCGAAGCCGCGAGCATTGCGGTGAGGATGCTGGCTGACTGCCCGCGCGTTCGAATCCTTGCCACCAGCCGGGAGCCAATCCGGGCCGCCGGCGAGCGCGCCTACCGGCTGCCGTCGCTGACCCTGCCGTCGCCCGAGGCAGCCGAACAGTTGACCGCAGCCGAAGCCGCCGCGTATGGCGCGATCGTTCTCTTTGCCGATCGTGCTCGGGCCGTCAACCACCGCTTCGCTCTCACCGACGAGAACGCGCCGACCGTGGCCGCGCTCTGTCGACACCTAGACGGCATTCCGCTGGCGATTGAACTGGCAGCCGCGCAAGTGAACTTCTTATCCGTGAAAGCGGTCGCAAAGATGCTCGAGGACCGCTTTAGGATTCTGGCGAGGGGCGAGCGTACGGCCTTGCCGCGGCATCAGACCATGCGCGCGACGATCGATTGGAGTTACGAGTTACTCGCTGTGGGCGAGAAACGGCTGTTCGAGCACCTCTCGATTTTCGCCGGCGGCTGCACCCTGACGACCGCAGTAAAGGTCTGCGTGGGCGACGACCTGGGAGAGGAGCACGTGGTCGACCTGCTTGCATCGCTGGTCGACAAATCACTGATCGTAGCCGATCTCGAAGGGAGTGAGCCGCGCTATCGGCTCCTAGAATCGTTCCGGCAGTATGCGTGCGAGAAGCTCAGGGCGCGCGGCGAACAGCAAGTCGTGGCGCGCCGGCATGCGCGCGTGTGTCTCGCTCTGGCCGAGCAACTCGACCGTGCTTTCGACACCGAACCTTACGGGATTTGGCGAACGCTAATCCAACATGAGTTGGACAATTGGCGGGCAGCGCTGCAGTGGGCTCTGAGTAACCGTGGTGATGTCGTCTTGGGGCAACGCCTGGTTGGCGAGCTTAGCGTGGTATGGCTAAACTTCGCCCTCGAGGGACGGCGTTGGCTGGCTTCTGCGCTCGAGCTGGTTGATGAGAAAACGCCCACGACAGTGCTTGCAGCGCTCACCTATGCGGAAGCGACGATCGCTCATGCGCTAAGCGACTACAGACTGGAGCTTGCGAGCAGCGAGAAAGCAGTTTTGCACTACCGTAACGCGGGTGACCTGCTTGGAGTCGCTCGCGCACAGAGCCGGGCGGCTCATGCGCTTGCGTCCCTTGGCCAGACCGCCGAGGCTAAAACGCGGCTGCTAGAAACCCTAGCAGACGCTCGCACATTGGGCAACCGCCAGCTTGTCGCCTTCATACTGCGTCTTCTCGCATACTCCGGCACTATTGACGGTGACCTTGTCGCAGCTCGTGGCTACATAACCGAAGCACTCTCAATCTTGGAAGCGATGGGTAACAAGCTCACCGTCGCGTTGGCGATCGATGACCTTGGTGAGCTCGAGTTTCGCGCGGGCAATCCGGAGCTGGCCCTTCGAAATTCGACTGACGCCCTTGCAGCTCTGCGTACGCTCAACGAAAAGCGAAAGGTCGCCTACGTTCTTACCAATATGTCGGCATATCTCATCTCTCTGGCTCGGTATGATGAGGCCGAGCAATGCGCGCGCGAAGCGCTCGAGGTTGCGCGTCAGCAGAAGCACGGCGTCACCCTTGCATTCGCCCTTGATCATTTTGGAGCAATCGCAACGCTGCGACCGCGAGTCCTAGCAGGACGCCGGGCTACGGTATTAGCACAAGCCGCCCGGATTTTGGGCTTCGTTGGCGCTCGACTTGCGGCCATGGGATCGGCGCGGGCGCCCGTTCAGGAGCAGCAATACGATCGAGTCGTCACCGTGTTGCGGGATGCGATGGATGACGAAACGGTCGCGAACCTCATGGCAGCCGGTGCAACAATGCCAGAAGAGCAGGCAATCCATGAAGCGTTGGAAATATAGGCCAATGCGTAGTCGGTCGTTCTTTACCGCAGTGCTCTTGGCGCTGGCGGGTTGCGCGCGCGACGCACCGTCGTCCGACAGGCTTGTCCTCGCGTACCGGCAGGAGCCCAAGCTCAATCCGCTCATGGCAAATGGAGGAATGGCAGACGACGTTAACTCGCTCATTTTCTCGTACCTCCTAAACGAAGACGGGTCTGGAAAGCCTCTTCCGGAAGTGGCCGCCGTTGTCCCAACCGTAGCCAACGGCGGGATCGCCGCCGACGGAGGAACGATTCGCTATCGCCTCCGCCGCGATGTCCGCTGGAGCGACGGAGCTCCTCTCAACGCACACGATGTTGCGTTCTCGTTTTCGGCACTAATGAATCCTCGCAACAGCGTCGGGTCAACCGAAGGGATCGACCAGATCGAGTCGGTCGAGGCGTCAGACGACTATACGGTCGTCGTGCACATGAAGCGGGTGTACGCGCCCATCTTGACAGCCTTCCTAGGTGCCGATGGAAACAATGCTATTTTGCCCCGACACTTGCTTGCGAAGTTTCGCTCGCTCGACCAGGCGATGTACAATGCGCAGCCAATCGGATCGGGGCCCTACAAACTCGAGCGATGGATTCGTGGCGATCGTTTGGCTTTCGTTCCAACGGCCTCGCGATTCACGAAGCCGTTGTTCCAGTCTACTAACCGTTACGCTAACCGATTACCGCCCCTACCGCGACCCGCACTCTCCGTTGCTGTATCCCCAACAGATGAGTACCGATCCGTTACCGCTATTGACACCGTTTTGCGAGGACACGTTGTCGCAGATGGCTCCGCGTAACCCGACCCGCCGCCCCCAGCGCCGCCGCTACCGCCGCCACCGCCACCATAGTAGCCGCCGCCACCACCACTGCTGATGGACCAGGTATGACCATAACGTTGAAACCTGCACTCGCCGACGCCGACGCCGCCCTCGCCCAGCGAGCCGCCGTTACTTCCTGCTCCTCCCGCGCCTCCTGAGGACTGTGTGCCGCCGCCACCGCCGACGGGAACAGAAACCGCGCAATATGTGGTCCCTCCGCTGCCGCCATCAGGTAGGCCACCGCCGGTCCCGCCGCCGGCGCTGCAGCATCCACCGCCCTCGCCTCCGCCTCCACCCGCCGCCACGATGCGATCCGCCAATGTGTTACCGCCCTGACGGACATCGCTCGCGCCGCCGCCACCACCACCAGGTTCGTAGCCGTGGGCGCCCGCACCACCACCGTTGAACCCACCATGCCACCTCCGCCGGCCCCCGCCCGTGCCACCGACAGTGATTATCAACTTCTCGCCCCGCGTGACCGGGATAGTTGCGCTCACCTCACCGCCGCTTCCGCCGACGCGCTGGCAGCATCCGCCGCCCGCCGCGCCCATAGCGTCTACGTAGATGCTGCTCGCACATTTCGGCACCCTGAAGCGCTGTGCGTGGCCGATATATTGGAAGCTTCGCTGACCCTGGCACGATACGCCGTGCACGGCAACCGCCGAAGAAACGCTTTGAGCCCGAGTGCTTTGGCTTGTGCTGGGAAGTTGATACGAGGGCGATGCCGAGCCGCCGCCGCAGCCAGCAAGCATCGCAGCGACGGCGCAAACGCTTAAAGCGTAATGCTTACGTGAGATTGTTTTCATACGAATCCTCCAATGCGACACACCAAGTGCCTCCTTCGTTGTGTAACGCGCTACATTCCGTAAAACGTCTCGCGGAAGTGCGGCTCAATGGACCAGATCTTCACCTCGCCCGAATACCCATTGGTCGTCGTGTACTCGTACACACCGGGTATAGGGGGCCATCCCCGCTTCCGCTTGCGTATATCGATCCCTCAATTTTCGATGACCCTGACTTTATGAAAAACCGCTCGCCGAGAGACCAACCACTGGCCGGGGGAGACGGATTGTAAGACACGCCCGCGCGAAAGTATCCGGGGAATGGTCCTCTCGCTTTCCGGTTGCCCCGAGTTTCGAAATTGCAGTAGGGCAGCTCATTGTACCGGCAATCGCCGACGACGCGCTGCGCGGTGAGGGTTTCTTTGCCCGAAGAATCAGAGCCATTGCGCTCAGGCGTCGCGAAACTTGGCGACGTAGCACGCTTTGCGGTACCCGGGCTGCGGATCGACGTCTGTGTAGAAGGGCTTGGTGACTGGGCCGATCCGTCGCAGCCTGCAAGCATGGCAGTGGCAGCGCAAACGCTCAAAGCGTAATGCCGGCGTGAGACTGTTTTCATACGATGATCCTTTGCAAGAACGCAAACTGCTTGGCGGCTACATTCCGTGGAATATTTCGCGGAAATCCGCATCCGGCCCCAAATTCCCCCCAAGCGACTGAATCTTTACGCTCCCCGAATACCCATTCGTCGTCGTGTACTGGTAGACACCTGGGATAGAGATGCTGCCGCCACACCCGCTCGCGTCTATCGTCCCAACAGTTTTAGAGGCGCCTGACGTGATAATGAACTTCTCCTCGAAGGTCCAATACGCACAGCTAGACCAGTATTCGCGCAATTCGCTCCTGGCGAAAAACGTTCCGGGATAGGGCCCTGCTGCCGTACCGCGTGCATGAAAGCCGCACCACTCCTCAAAGCCGTTTCCGCCGCAGGAGCCATTGTGGACCCTCGGAGCCGTGAGGCGTTCAACTTTGCCGCCACCGGAGTTTGGGTGGTTAGAACTGACGATACTCGGCGACGTGGAACGGTCTACAGTCCCTGTGTTACCCAGCGGCGTCTGCGCGACAGGATTTGGCAACTGGGCTGATCCGCCGCAGCCCGCAAGCAACACAGTAGCAGCGCAAACGCTTAGGGCGTAAGGGACGCCTGATATTGTTTTCATACAAATGCTCCTTTGCAAGCACCGCAAAGTGCGTAACTTTGAACTGCGTAAGTTACAACGCCGCCGGAATGCATTTGCCGGCCGTAACACGGCATATGGCCATGCGAGCGGGGTACGTCCCCGCGTCAAACGGCGACCCCTGCACTTTTCTCAGTGCACCGCTGGCGGTGATGGCATAGGCGGAAACGTTGCCGGTGCTGTTGTTTGGGAAATATGCGAACTTGCCGGTAAAATCGACTGCCCCAGGCGTAGGATTAGAGCCTTCCTTGCCATCCTTAAATGGTGACCCCGTCACCGGCGTCAGTGCGCCTCTGGTCGAGTCAATGGTATAGGCGGAAATATTGGCCTCGTCGTTGTCACCCTCGTTGGGCGCATAGGCGAACCTACCGTTAGGAGCGATGATGAAACCCACAGGACCGTATCCCTCTACAAACGGCGATCCCGGCAGCGATCTCAACGCGCCGCTGGTCGCGTCGATCGCAAAGCCGTAAATATTGTCGGATCCCAAGCTAGCCACGTAAGCGAACTTTCCGGAAGGATATACCGTCACGCTATAGGGTCCTATGCCCGCGGCAAACGGCGATCCCTTCACCGGCGTCAGTGCACCGTTGTTCGCGTTAATGGCGTAGGCGGAAACGTTATTCGAGCCATAGTTGCCTACATAGGCGAACTTGCCCACGGGATCGACTGCTACCGAGAGGGGCTCGTGGGCCGTCTTAAACGGCGAACCGTTCACCGGTGTCAGCGCGCCGCTGTTCGCGTCGATGACATACGCGAAAACGTTATTGGATCCAAAGCTGGGAACGTAAGCGAACTTGCCCGAAGGTTCGATGGCGACACTATAGGGACCGGCGCCCGAAGCAAACGGCGACCCTTTTACTTTTTTCAGTGTGCCGCTCGTCGCATCAATGGAGTACGCCGCAACATCGTTGGAGCCGAAGTTGGCAACGTAGGCGAACCTGCCCGTGGGGTCGATCGCGATTCCAGAGGGATCAGTGCCCGCCGCAAACGGCGACGCCGCAAGCGGCGTCAGCGCGCCGCCGGCCGCGATTGAATAAGCGGAAATATTCTTGGAGCCGAAGTTGGTAACGTAGGCAAACTCACCAGCGACGTCGCGGCCACTACGCTCATGCTCGACCGATTGGACAGCGCCGCGCGAGTCGAGCGGCAACGCTGGCGGGTCGGGCGTTGTGTTGGAACATCCTGTAATCAGCGCTGCGAGCACGGGGATCGCCGCACGATTCGCGGCCGCTAAAGGTAGGCGCATGGTGCCGAGTCTCCCTTCATTCTTAGGCTTCACGTTCAGAACGCGTCGATGCCGTTGGGGGTCCCCCAGCCCGTCGGGCCGGAGTACGTTCCGAACTCATTGGTTCCGGCAGTACAGAGGTAGCTGCCCCTTAGGCGAGGAGGGCAGCCGTTGTTGCCGCTACCAATGACGTGGAGGTCCTTCTGGAGCTTTTTTTTGCTCAACGTCCAGAAGATTTTGCCGCCGTCTTGCTTGTCGGCGTTGCCTGCAAGTGCGAATGCGCCGGCGACGATCGGAGTGGCAATGCTTGTCCCGGAAACGTCAAACCAGCCCGCTTCTCCGTACGTATCGTACTCCGCGACATTCCACGCGACGGCCGCCACGTCGTTGGCCGTCCGTCCGGCGCAGCTTGGATCGTGCTGCCACGAGGGTTTAACGAATTGCGGCGCACAGCCGCCGCCCGTGTCGGGCCAGACGACTTCGTTATAAATCGAACCGCTTTTCGAGAGGATCGTACCGCCGACTGCAACGACGGTTGCGAACCCCGCCGGAGCCATGACGCTGTAGCCGTTGTCACCGGCGGCGGCAACATAGGTTACTCCCGGCGTGTCGAAGGTCGTGGGTGGGCAGGTGCTCATACCACATGTAAGGCTGTTACTGATGATGTGTGCGCCCAGCTTCACGGCTTCTGCTTCAGCCTTATTGAAATTGGCACCGTCAAAGGTGTTTGCCTCGATCAGGTAGATCGTACAGTTCGGACAGCTCGCTGAAACCATCTCGACGTCGATGTCGATCTCATCCCCCCAATCCACATTTCCTTTGGGATAGTGGCTCTGCTGGCCGTCCTGATTGTATTTGTAGAACTTTGCCTTCGGCAGGCCGTAATGCCGGCGGTACACGGCGAGGTCCGAGGCGACATGAGGGTTGTCGTGTGCATCGACGATCGCGACGATCTCTCCAGAGCCTTTGCTCGACGAGGGCAGGTTGTAAGCCGCCTCGATATCTCGGGCGCCCCATCCCGGCTCTTTGTCTCTAGGGCTCTTGTTCATGATCAGCAGCTCGCACTGCACCTCGCGGGGACCGGCTTGTGGACAGGCGCGGTGCGCAAGGTTCTGCGCCTGCCACTGCGGGATCGAGTACCCGTCTACTCTGCTCGCCCCTGGTACGTTTGCCAGCGGGTCAGTAGCCGTACCCGCGTTGCATGCTCCCAGCAGAATCGCCGGCACGAGCGCCGGCAAAGCAAGAATACCGATCCCAAAATGCAAGCGTCTCATCTTTGGTGCTCCCGTCGCAGAGGCGGACCGATTGGTGGTCCAATGCTAACCGCGAGATGCTGGATGTCGGAAGGGACAGTAGGACACCTTATCCTCACAAGTTAGCCGCCGTGAGGTAAGGGCGCCGATGCCGGGGGCTCGAAGCTGCCAAGCACGATGGAAGATCGTGGGCGGCGATCCGACTCGTCTGACTTTGGCAGCCTTTTGCGGCGCTACCGCCTCGCCGCAGGGCTCTCGCAGGATGCGCTTGCCGAGCGCGCTCGGGTCAGCTCAAACGGGATCAGCGCTCTCGAACGAGGCCGCCGGCGCATACCGCAACGCGAAACGCTCGAATTACTTGCGGGCGCCTTGGCGCTAAACGCCGACCAGCGGCGAGCGTTCGAAGGGGCGGCGGTGCGCACGAGCGCGCCGCGGCGCAGGGAGGGAGGCTCGGTCACGCTAGGGCCTTGGCCAAGCGCCGGGCTGGCGAATCTGCCGCTTTCGCTGAGCCTATTCGTTGGTCGCGAGATCGAGCTTAACGAGATCGCGGCGCTGCTGAGCGAACATCGGGTCGTCACGCTCGCTGGGGCCGGGGGTGTCGGCAAGACACAGACCGCGCTCCGAGCCGCAACCGCCTTCGGCGACGCTGCAGAGTGTGCCGTCAATTTCGTCGGCCTTGCGCCGATCGGCGATCCTTCGCTGGTTGAGACGTCCATTGCGACGGCACTTGGCGTGCAAGAGGTTTCGAACCATCCGTTGCTCGAGACGCTGGTCGCGTTCTTGAAAAATAAGACAATGCTCTTGGTGCTCGATAACTGCGAGCATGTGATTGGCGCAGCTGCGGTCGTCGCCGACTTCCTCATACGCGGCTGCCCGAGCTTGCGAATCCTGGCCACGAGCCGCGAACCACTGCGAGCGGCGGGCGAGCGCGCCTACGGTCTGCCCTCGCTTAATGAAAGTGAGGCCGTCACGCTTTTTGCCGATCGCGCGCAAGCCGCCGACGCTCGCTTCGTACTCACTACGGCGAACAGACCGGCAGTCGGCGAAATCTGCGAGCGCTTGAGCGGCATTCCACTCGCGATCGAGCTCGCCGCGGCGAGAATGCCGACCTTACCGCTTAGCGTGTTGACGAAAGAATTTCAGGACCGCTTCGGTGTGACCGCTTGCGAGCGCACCGCGCCGCCACGCCAGCAGACGATGCGCGCCACGATCGACTGGAGTTACGAGCTCCTTGCGGCTCCAGAGCAGCGGCTCTTCGAGCGCCTCTCGGTATTCGCCGGGGGCTGTACGATCGCCGCGGCGACCCCGGTTTGCCAGGGAGAAGGCATTGCAGCGGACGACGTATTACCGCTGATCTCATCGCTCGTTAGCAAGTCGCTGGTTGTCGCGAACCTCGAAGGAGACGAACCGCGCTATCGATTGCTCGAGCCGTTCCGTGAATATGCTCGCGAAAAGTTGGAAGCGCGCAGAGAGGGCGACGCCATTGCGCAACGCCACCTGCTGGTGTATCTTGGGATTGCCGCGCACTTCGTTCCCCACGACCAGCATAACGCAGTGCATTACGGACATCCTTACAGCGAGATGGGAAACTGGCGTGCAGCGGTACGCTGGGGCTTGATCGAGCGCAAAGACGTGCTGGGCGGACAGCGACTTGTTGCGGAAGTCGTTTGCTTGTGGGGCAGCACAGATCCGGTCCTCAGCGACGCGAGGCGCTGGATCCCTGCCGCGCTCGAGCTTGTCGATGAGCAAACGCCTCGCGACGTGATCGCGAAGCTCAGGCTCGCAGAGGCAGAACTCGCAACGCACCTCGAGCAGCAGGCGCTACAGCTTACGAGCGCACGCGAAGCCGTCGCGTACTATCGCGAGGCCGGCGATGCGTTGCGCCTCGTCCGAGCGCAGACCCTCGTCGGCCATGCGCTCTACGTTTCTGGGCAGATCGATGAGGCACGCTCGATCCTCGAAGAAGCGTTGAGCACCGCCCGCAGACTCGGCTATCGCTGGGACACGTGGCGCGTCTTGCTTAACCTCGGCGATTGCCTTATGGAACATGATCTCGTGGCATCGCGCACCTACCTAACGGAGGCTTTGCAGCTGGTTCGGGCTGCGGATGACCAACGTAACCGCGAACTGACGCTAATGCATTTTGCGGGGCTCGCCTTCGAGGAAGGCGACGCCGAGTCGGCCTTGCGCCAGTTAACCGACCTGTTTGCAAAGGGTCGTGATTTTGTGACGACGAGACGCTCGGCTATAAACGCGCGCCTCTGGATCGCGGAATATCTGATGGTACTCGGCCGATATGGGGAGGCGTGGGAGTACACGAGCGAGGCGCTTACGGCGGCACGCGAGCAACATTTGGACGTTATTACTGGAGAGTCACTCGCCCATCTCGTCGCCATCGCGGTCATGCGCGAAACGAGCTGCCTATCGGACATAAGTATTGGAGCTGCGCGGATATTGGGCTTCGTCGATACGCGCATGCGAACATTGGGCTCAGCGCCATTCTTCCGCCGCGACCAGCTCTTCGCAGCGCTGCGCGAAGGGTTGGGCGCAGAAGCTTTTGCGAAGCTCGTGGCCGATGGCTCCATAATGACCGAAGACGAAGCCGTTCAGAGAGCGATGGCTTTGTAAATGATGTTTCGGCTGGTTTTTGTGGGTCTTTTCGTCTGCGCTGCGGCTGGGTGCATGAATCGAGCCTTCGCGCCGGAGCGTTCAGATTTGCTGGTCATCGCGACCACGGCGGAACCCCCCTCGCTCAATCCGCTCTACCTGCAAGGACGCGACAACGCGGACATCAATGCGCTCGGCTATTCTGGTCTGACGACATACGATCGTCGTGGCGCGATCGTTACCGACGTTGCGACGATCGTGCCGACGATGGCGAACGGGGGGATTTCTGGCGATGGTAAACGCATCGTCTTTCACTTGCGGCGTGACGTCAGGTGGCAAGACGGCTATCCGTTAACGGCTCGGGACGTTGTCTTTTCCTATCGCGCGAATACCAACCCGTCGAACGTCACTCCGTCGCAAAGCTTCGACACCGGCATCGCGAGAGTGTGGGGACCCGATTCGTACACAGTCGTCGCGGAGCTCACGCGGCCGCAGGCGAGCTTCGTGAGCAATTTTTTTGGGGGAGACGGCAACAATCCTATTCTGCCGGCCCATTTGCTCGCTGCGTACGCGAATTTGAATCACGTTGCATTCAACGGCGCGCCGATTGGATCGGGTCCCTACCGCTTCACGAGGTGGGTACGCGGCGAACGCCTAGACCTTACGGCCAATGACCACTATTATGGGACGAAACCGGAGATTCGGCACCTGAGCATCCGCTTCGTGGACAGCCAGTCAACCATCATCAACGAGCTGATAACCCATGAGGTTGACGCGACGTTCTTTGCGAATCCTTCAAAAATAGCGGCTTTGCGGTCGATTCCAGATCATCGCGTCGTCGTGACATTGATTCCGTCTTTTGGGACGGTTGTCTTCAACCTAAGAGATCCCATCCTAAAGGACGCCGCGGTCCGCGGGGCGTTTGCATCGGCAATCGATCGTCGCACGCTGGTGGCAAAGGCCGCGTTTGGGCTGTACGATTCGGAGACGGGCATGCGTGGGCTGTTCACCTGGGCATTCGATCCCAGTGCGGGCACGATTGCGTACGATCCAGCTCGAGCGCGGGCGCTGCTTAGCAAGGACGGCTGGATTCCGGGTGCCGATGGGATACGCGTGAAAAACCGACGCCGGCTAGAGATGCAGCTGGCTTTCAGCGCGCAAAATTCCGTTTTCGACGAGACTGCACTGCTGATGGCCGAGGAAGCTCGCGCGATCGGCGTCGACCTCATGATAAGGCAATACGACCGGACGGTGCTGTGGTCGCTCGACGGGCCGCTCTACCAAGGACGGTTTCAGACTGTGCTGTTGAACCTCCAGAACGGCCTTGACCCGGATCCCTCTTCGTTCCTCTCGTGCGACCAGCACCCTCCCATCGGATTCAACTTTGCGCGCTACTGCAGCGCAGCCGTCGACGATGCGTTGCGACGCGCGGCCTCAGTGTACGATCGCGCCGAGAGGCGACGCATCTATAGCTTCGTTCAGCGGCGACTCATTGCGGACGTTCCTTACTATTTCTTGTGGCAGCCGAGCGAGATCGATGTCATTCCTACAGCTCTGCGTGGCTACGAGTTTTCGGCGGGTGGCGGTCCGTACAGCTCAGTAGCGCATTGGCGGCTGCAGCAGTGAGCGACCGCAAAAACTACTCTGAGAAATCGGCCTCTCATCGACGCGTTACTGGGGCAACACGCCACACGTGATTATACAAATTAGCGTAGCGAGTCCGTCGGAAGCCGCCGTGAAGAGTCAAGAGGGCTCGTTCTGCCTAAACGAGGGGTGGCCGATCTACGCAGTGCCCCGGGTCTACAAAGTAGGG
Organism: Candidatus Cybelea sp.; assembly: GCA_049695635.1. Taxonomy (GTDB): domain Bacteria; phylum Vulcanimicrobiota; class Vulcanimicrobiia; order Vulcanimicrobiales; family Vulcanimicrobiaceae; genus Cybelea. Next base: position 21,947 of record JBAVSO010000010.1, read on the forward strand.
CGTTGACCTCCTGCTTACCGAGATTGGGAAACCCACTAGCTTTCTCTCCTGCGTTTTCTAGAAACCGATCGTCGGTCACGACAACCGAATGGCAACCGTTTGTGGATAAAACGTGCAGAGGACGCCTATGACATCAGGAATGCTTTGGTAGCCCCAGCGGGGTTCCGAACCACTGCTCGGTGTTTCGCGAGTCCCCATCCGCTAGTGATTCGTATTATTTTTAAGGCTTTTGCGCCATTCGTCATGCCCTGCGCTTAACCGCGACTTTTCAGGCGGTTAGACAAATGTTAGAATGGGGAGCCTGAAAGCGCGAAAAGCCTTGTAAAATAAGGCGTTTGGGAAATAGCCCCAGCGGGATTCGAACTCGCAACCAGCGGTCCCGGCCGATCCCTGGCAGTACTGAAAAGACTTATCGCGTATGGTTTCCGGCGCACCACCGTGCCACCCGCTCCCGACCTATTCCCGGCGGTTTCGACCGCTCCGTGAC
>JBAVSO010000011.1:0-2764 GCA_049695635.1 Candidatus Cybelea sp.
ATTGAAGCCTGCGATCGTTCCGGCGAGCAACACCAGCGCGAGAAAAACGGTCACCAATGTCGGCCGGCGGACGAAGAGCCGCGTAATACGCATCTAGTGGGCCGCCTCCGAGAGTGCCGGCGCCCGCAGATCGCGCGCCACCGCGTCCTGGCGCGGTTTCGGCTTTGGCCCCAGCCACATGAAGATCACCGGCACCAGCACCAGCGTCAGCACCAGCGAGCTGATCAGACCGCCGATGACGACGATCCCAAGCGCTTGGCGCTGCCCGCCGCCCGGATCGAGCGCAAGCGCGATCGGCGTCATGCCGGCGATCAGCGCGCACGTCGTCATGACGATCGGACGGAAGCGTTCGCGAGCGGCCTCGACCATCGCGCCGGCCCGGTCCATACCGCCCTCGACCATGTGATTGGCAAAATCTACAAGCAGGATGCCGTTCTTGGACGCAAGGCCGACCAGCAGAACCGTGCCGATGAGCGAGAAGAGATTAAGCGCCTGATGCGTGACGGCGAGCGAGGTCAGCGCCCCGACTGCCGCGACCGGAACCGAGAACATGATGATAAATGGCAGCCGGTAACTGTCGTAAAGGGCGACCATTAGCAAATAGACGAGACAGAGCGAGAGAACCAGCCCCGTCGCCATCCCTCGAGTGGTGTCGGAAAGGTTCTGCTGCTGGCCGGCAACGTTCGCGCGGACCGCAACCGTGGACGGAAGATTCAGCGCCCGCAGCCGACGTAAAAAGTCATTCTGAACGATCGATTGGGTCGCGCCCGGTTGAAGATTCGACTGTACGTGAACGACGGTCTGACGGTTGACGCGCGTCATGAGCGGCGGGGAGGGGTTCGACACGAATTTCACGACGTCACCGATGTACGTCATCGAGCCGCCGTTACTGCGCAGCGGTATTTCGCTCACCGTGCGCAGCGTCGTCTGAAACGCAGGCGGATAGATCACCTGCACGTACTTCACGCCGCGCGAGGTGTCGAACTGCGTTGCGAGCGTTCCGCCGTATGCAGCACGGATGGCCGCGGCCGCTTGACCGATGTTCACGTTCAACGCACGCGTGAGGCCTCGATCGAACTGAATGTCTATCTGCGGGGCTACCTGCTCCGCCGAGGTGTTGACGTTGAGCGTTCCCGGAGTCTGACGAAGCGCCTCCGCAACCTGCTCCGCATACCTGTCGGGCTCGTCGTTCTGGGAGGTCACTAAATAATCGATCGGCTGCGCGTTGCCTCCACCGGTTCCCGTTGCGGGAATCGCAACGACCTTGGCCGTCGGCGCGATGCCGGAGGCGATTCGCCCGAAGACGCGCGCCCAGAAGTCGGTTGGCCGTTTCCGGTTTGGCTTGAGAAAGACGTGAATTTGTCCGACCGACCCTTGCGCGATCAGCCCGCCGAAAGGAGCCTGCGTACCGCCGGCCAGAGACGTCAGCGAATCGGTGTCCGGGAGCGCCGAGAAGCGTGCGTTGATTTTTTGGACCGCCGCATTGACGGTCGCGAGGGGCGTGCCCGTCGGGTACGAGAGCTGAACGAAGACCTCGCCGCGATCGACCGGCGGAATGAACTCGAATCCCACCACACCCAGCGGGACGAGCGAGATCGAAAACACGACCGCAACGGCGCAACTTACGAACACGAGCCGCGGACGGCGCAACACCCATGGAAGCGCTCGCCGCGCATACCATTGCCGCGCGGCTTCGAAGCCGTGCGCGAACGCCTCGATCGGCTTCGGCGGTTTCCATCTCGACAAGAGCGACCAATTTCCGGCCAGCGACGGTGTGATCGTAAACGAAACGGCGAGTGAGGTCAGCGTCGCGGCCACGACGACGAGTGCAAACTCCGATAAAAACTTCCCGACCGTTCCGGGTAGGAAGGCAATCGGCAAAAAGACGACGACGTCCACCAGCGTAATCACGACCGCAGCGGGCCCGATCTGCGCGCGTCCTTTGATCGCTGCCTCCCAGGGCGTTTCGCCGGCTTCGCGATGTCGTTCGATGTTCTCGAGAACTACGATGGAATCGTCGACCAAGATGCCGATGATGAGCGTCATCGCCAAGAGCGAAACGGTATCGATCGTAAAATTCACGACCTTCATGATGGTGAGCGTCACGCAAAGCGAAGCGGGAATCGCGATCAGTACGACGATCGCGTTGCGCCACGAACGCAGAAAGAAGAGCATCACCACGCCGGTGATTAGCACCGCTTCGATCAGCGTGTGAAAAACGCTCCAGATCTGCTGCTTCGTGTACGCTGCTTGGTTGTTCAATATTCGAAAGTCAACGGCCGGATAGGCCTTCTCGATCGCAGGGAGCGCCCTCATGACGTTCTGAGCTGCCGTAACCTCGCTGGCATTCGTCGCCTTTTGCACGCCGAGCGAAATGGTTGCCGCGTTTCCGACGTAGCTGTACTGGCGTTGCGGCTCGAAGGCATCGGTAACCGAAGCGACGTCGGCAATGCGTAGCTGGCGCGCCGAGGCGCTCCACTGGTTCAAGCTTGACAGCGACGGCCCGGCGTATCTTCCGTTCGCAGCCGGCGTCGCTATCGCGGCTGCGGCGTTCACCGCCGCCGGGCTTGGGATGATCTGCGCTACGAGAGCCGTGGCGACCGTCGTTGACGACACCGGTAAGGGCGAGGGCGAAGCGATGACCGTCGCGGCCGGCGAGCGTGACACGAAGGGCGATGGCGTCGCGGCGGGCGAGCTCTGCGGCTGCGGCGACGGTGGCGGTGACGCGAGGCTCGGCAGCAAGCCGGACTGCGCCGACGCAACG
>JBAVSO010000012.1:0-3560 GCA_049695635.1 Candidatus Cybelea sp.
GTTGGGGGGTAAGCGCCGATGATCGAGTTTCTCAAGCGCCTTTTTGCGCGCCAGGGATCGAGTGCGACGGCAAAAGACCGGTTGCGTCTCGTCCTGATGACCGATCATCTGGAACTCGCCCCCGAGATGATTGACAGGATGAAACGCGATTTCGTCGACGTGATCTCGCGTTACGTACAGGTCGACCGCGATAAGATCGACGTGACCTTCGAGCGTCAAGACCGCACGCTCGCGATGCTCGCCAACATTCCGATTCTTTCGGTCAACCGACCGAACGGCAACGGCGCACCCAAACGCGAACGCCCGACCCTGCCGCCGCCGGCGCCTAGCTCGGGCAAGCCGCCGGTTCGCAAGCGGCGCCGTCGCAAGAAAGCGCTGAAGGCCGCCACGTCGCCGGCTCAGGCTTAGTGGCGGTTCTGGCGCTCGGCAGCGACGCCAAGCGTTACGTTAGGAACTTCAACTGGCCGTTGGCGGCGGGCGGCATTCTCATCGCTTTGGCCGGCATCCTCTGCATCCGATCGGCGGGATTGCACGCACCGAGCGCCGCCGGCGAGTACCCGAAGCAGATCCTTTATCTGCTGCTCGGCATTCCGGTGATGTTCTGTCTATCGCTCGTGGACTATCGCAGTTGGCAGCGCTGGGCACCGGGACTCTACGCCGTCAACCTGCTTTTGCTGCTCTTCATTCTACGCGGCGGCCATAGCGCGATGGGCGCACAGCGCTGGATTTCGCTCGGCCCACTCGGAACGTTCCAGCCCTCCGAGCCGGCAAAGCTCGTCATCGCGATCTCACTTGCGGCCGTGCTCTGCCGCGGAGCGTACCAGAACCTCCAAGAGATCTGGAAGCCGCTGCTGCTCGTCGCGATTCCCGCGCTGCTGGTTCTCAAGCAGCCCGACCTGGGCACGTCGCTCGTCCTGCTGGCAATCACGACGGTCGAGCTCTTCTTTGCGCTGCCTAGGCTTGGCGATTTCCTCATCTACGCGCTCGGCGTGCTGGTCGTCGCCGCTGCTGCGCTCGGCACCAACGCCGTGCTCAAGCCGTTCCAGCGCGCGCGCCTCTTCGTTTTTCTGAACCCCAAGGCCGATCCGCAGGGCACCGGTTACAATCTCAATCAATCGAAGATCGCGGTAGGCAACGGCGAGTGGTTCGGGCGCGGACTCTATCACGGTACGCAGACGCAGCTTAACTTCGTCCCAGAGCACTCGCGCGATTTCATCTTCACGGTCTTAGCCGAGGAGTGGGGCTTCGCAGGGGCCGTGGTCCTGCTGACGCTCTACGCTGCGATCTTCTACGGGGGCATTCGCACGATGTTTGCGGCGCGCGATCGCTTCGGCTTCCTGCTCGCGGCGGGGTTGGTCGGGATGCTATTCTTTCACGTGCTCGTCAACGTCGGCATGACGATCGGGATCATGCCGATTACCGGCATTCCGCTCCCGTTGATGTCGTATGGGGGCTCGGCGGTGCTCACCGACTTCGCCGCGCTCGGCATACTGCTCAACATCTACTCGCAAAGGGACCGTGACGTCTTGGGTAACGCCTGACGTGCCCAGTGTCGTTCAGCCGGGTGCCCGCTTGCTGTCGCAGGTCGCCGCCTGGGCCGGCGGGAACACTCGAACCGATTGGGCAGGCTGCGTCGGGTGACGAAGGGCCGCTCAGAATTTTTTTAGTTTTTTGGGAGCGCCGTGCGCAAGCGCGCCGGTACGGAAGCGCGGCGAGAGGCAGCTCCCGTGATTTGAGGACAATTTGTCGAGCGAGATATTGATCTCGAGCGACCCTTGGGAAAACCGGGTCGCCATTCTCGAGGACGGCGAGTTAGCCGAACTCTACATCGAGCGCGAAGAGAAAGTTATCGGCTCGATCTTCAAAGGTAAAGTACAGAACGTGCTCCCCGGAATGGGAGCGGCATTCGTCGACATCGGTCTGGGCCGCAACGCCTTTCTCTACGTCGACGATATCAACAAGCAGCCGCTGAACATCGGCGACGTCGAGATCACGCAAGGTCACAGCGGGTTTACGATCAGCGAAAAGGTCAAACGCGGCGACGACGTGCTGGTGCAGATCGTCAAGGAGCCGCGCGGACTCAAAGGTGCTCGCATCTCGACGAACATCTCGCTGCCGGGTCGCTATCTGATCTTAATGCCGACCGGCAAGTACTCCGGGGTCTCGCGCAAGGTCGAATCGGCCGATGAGCGCAACCGGCTCAAGCTGGTCATGAAGCGCATCCGTCCCGAAGGGATGGCCACGGTCGTTCGAACGGCTGCGGCAGGTGCGAGCGAGGCAGAGCTCATCGCCGACCTCGGCGTGCTCATTCGAATGTGGCACGGCATTCTGGAGATGTACAAGCGCGCCGCATCGCCATCGCTGCTCCACAAGGACATGAACCTCGTCTATAAGGCGGCACGCGACTTTATCACCGCCGATGTCGAGCGCGTCTTAATCGACGACGAAGAAGAGTACCGCAAGATTCGCGATTTCCTGCAGCTGCTCGGGCCGCAATACATCGAGCGAATCGAGTATTACAACTCCGGCCGCTCGCTCTTCGACGACTATAAGATCAACGACGAGCTGCAGAAGCTCATGCGGCCGAAGATCAATTTACCGTCGGGCGCGTCGATCGTGATCGAGTCGACCGAAGCGCTGACCGTCATCGACGTAAACTCAGGCAAGTTCACCGGCGGCCGGAATCTCGAAGATACCATCCTCAAGACGAATATCGAAGCGGCGGAGGAGATCGCGCGCCAGGTGCGCCTGCGCGACATCGGCGGCATCATCGTCGTCGATTTCATCGACATGTCGTCGGAGGCGTCGCGCGACAGAGTCGTCAAGACGATGGAGGAGAACCTGCGCCGCGACCGGACGCGAGCGACGATCCAGTCGTTCTCGAATCTCGGGTTGCTCGAATTTACACGCAAGCGAATCGGCAAGGATCTCGGCGGTCAGCTGCGCGGCACGTGCCCCACTTGCAACGGGATGGGCAGCGTCATGTCCGCCCAATCGGTGGCGATCGAGACGTTTCGGCAGATTCGGAACGAGGCCCGCGACGGCGTCGCGGGCGACGTCGTCGTACACGTTGCGCCAACCGTCGCGGTGCAAATGGACTACTGGTACGAAAGCGAATGCGACGAGCTGGCGCGCGCGATCGAGCATCCGATCCACGTTCGCGTAGATCCGATGATTCATCCGGAGAAGGCGCGCGTCGAGCTCTCCACCGCAAGCAAACCGATCGATAAGGACCGTGTCGTTCGCGTCGGCGACGAGCATGAGGTTGAGCTCTTGCCCGGACGCTTGCCGAATCCGACCTCCGCCGTCGGAGTCGTCGAAGGGCACCTCGTCGAGGTCGAAAACGCCGCAAACAATGCGGGCAACTTCGTGCGCATTCGCATCCTCGACGTGGACGACAAAAATGACTACGTGCTCGCGGAGCTCGTGACCGCCGGCGCCAAGCCGCGGCGCAAGCGTCGTGGCGCCCGCGGCGCGGAAGTCTCCGCCGCCGAGCAGACTCGCCAGTTGCGCGAGCTTGCCGAAGACGCGGCACGCCAGTCGGCCGCTCGGCCGCCGAT
>JBAVSO010000013.1:0-2558 GCA_049695635.1 Candidatus Cybelea sp.
GAACTGTTCCCAGGGACCGATCGCGGTTGGGTTGGTGTGGACCGGCACGTCATTTTTCTTGCCGCAACCACCATCGTTAACGGCCGTGACGTAGTGCTGCTGATCCGGGGTTCGATCGCGACGTGCAGCGGATTGCTGCCGACGGTGACGATGTAGAACTCCTCCCATGAGCCAATGCTAATCGCATTCGTATGGAGCAGCGAGACGTTCCGGCCCTGGTTGGGACGGCCAATGTCGCCACCGTTTACGGCCGTCACGTAGTACCCGGAGAGGGTCTTGAAGGCGTAAGTATTCGGGCCGACGGAAATCAGGTTGAACGTCTCCCGTGGGCCGATCGACTTCGCGTTCTCGTGCAGAGCGACTTGCCCGTGGCCACAGTTCGTTTGCGGCCGGTTGCTGCCACCGTTCACGGCCGTGACGTGGTACGAGCCTTGACCGCTATCAGCGTTGTTCAGTTGGAGGGCGACCTCGACGCTACTGCCGGGTTTCGGAGCGCTCAAGTCGAGATTCTTGGTGTGGCTCTGAGTTAAAGCCAGAACCGTTTGTTTGGCAAACGCGGTTTTGGCGCTGGGCGTGGCGGCGGTGCCGGCGGAACGTCCGGCCAGAACCGCGATTGCCGTCGAGACGAAGAGCGTTGAAGTGAGCAAACGCATGAAATTCCTCCGAATGTAGCTGTGTGGGTCCCGATCGCTTCCCCGAAAGGCCGGCGTCGCGGTCGGGCCAACCGCGCAGCGCGTTCTGTCATGTTCGCGTAGCCGGTCGACCTCATTGTCCGGTAGGCTGGGGACCGGCGACACCCTCAGCTACAGTTAACCAGCACAGTTACGTTGCGACAGCGGATCGCAAAAAAGCTCGAGGCTACAGAGCCTGAGCTCCATAGCCTCGAATCATCGCGTTGTCGACGCTACTTCGAAACGAGCGTGAACTCTTCCCATTCACCGATACGCGCGGCGTCAGTTTGAAACGGCTCTATGAGATTAAATCGGCAGCCGCCCATTCCACCACCGGCGACCGCGGTTACGTAGTGCTCGCCGTCCGGCGTCTGGATCGCCACTTGCGGCGGATTGCTTCCGAGCGCCACGATTTGGAACTTCTCCGATCGACCGATTCTCTTTCCGTTAGTCTGCAGTGGACCATAGCGTTTTACCGAGCCTCCGATTCCGCCACCGGCGACCGCGGTTACGTAGTCGCCGTAGATGGTTTGGAACGCATACTTCTCGGAGGTGACCGAGACCAATGTAAACGTTTCCCATGGACCGATCGTGGTGGCATCGTTGTTCAAGGCAAACTGGCAGCCGTGACCCTTTGCGCGGCCGCCGCCGCTCCCAACGTCTACAACGTAGTCACCGTCGCTCGTCTGAATCGCGACGGCTTGGCTCGATTGAGGGCGATCGAAACGAATCGCGCCGGCGCTCGGCTCTGACGCGCTCGGCGCGGTCATGTTGCCGGTGCAGCCGGCGCAGAGCGCGAGAACGAGCGCTGCCGATGGCGTTAAGGAAAACAATCGCATAAAAATATTCCCTCTTTATAGCGTAGCAGGGGCCCTATCCGGGCCAACCGCCCCGCGCGAGCTCTATCGTCGTGCGGGTCGGTCGGGCGTTATTGTCGCGAGGGCGCGCGATAGCCGACACCCTCAGCTGCTACAGTTAACCAGCACACTTCCTCGCCGTTCAACCATTGGTGCGTACAGCACTCTCCAGCGCCGTCTCGATGGCTGCGGCTTGGGTCATGCTGGCGCCGCGACGGATGAGCTGCGCGCGATCTTCCTGCGACAACGATCGGTCCAGTCCCGCGATGAGAATGGCATGACTGCTCCGCTCGGTCGTTTCGCGCTCGTAACCGGAGCGTCCATAGCCCGCTTGGACGAAACCCGCGAGCAACGCCGCGTTGATCGCGTGCCCGCGCGCAACCAGCGCGGCCGCGAGATGTTCGAGCGCGTGGAGCACGCGCTCCGTGCCGTAAGTTTTCGACGCCAGGATCACGGCGTCGCGGGCGGTGGCTTCTGCCTCGGTGAAGTCGCCAAGGCTCAAGAGATAGCCCGCGCGATTGCAGGTAAAAATCGATTCGTTTTCGGGATCGCAGGTCTGCACCGCGACCGGAATCGCTTGGTCCACGATCTGCAAGGCGCGTTCGGCCTGCCCGTCGGCGAACTCGAGCTCGGCCAAATATACGGAGAGCCCCAAAGCCTCCCGTTCGGCCTTTAACTGCGTGAAAATGTTCGCCGCATCGGCGATGCACGTGCGCGCGTCGTCGAGCCGGCCGAGCCTAGCCAGAATCGAGGACCGATGCGCGAGCGCCCATGCGATCCGAAGGTCTGGTTGCCCCGCGTCTCGACGCAGCACTGCGCAGGCGTGGTCGTTCGCAGCCAGCGCTTCGTCGACCCGGCCCATCAGGTAGAGCGCAATGGCGTAACGCGTGAAGGCTGATGCGAGCATGCGATCATTTCCGACGCGGTCCGCAAGACGCAGGGCCCGTTCGGACGCGCGCAGGCGGGCGCCCGCATCGCTCGTCAGTCGTGCCAGGCTCGCACTAAGTCGCGCAACGACTTCGAGGTTTTC
>JBAVSO010000014.1:0-11465 GCA_049695635.1 Candidatus Cybelea sp.
CGCCCGTTTGACCCGAGCATCGGGTATAGGCGTCGCCACGGACTCCCAAGCAGCCATCTCGCCGGCGCTTAACGCGGTTCTTAACCCTTGACATCGCACACAGAATCTAACGGAGCGGTCGGGAACGGTCGGGAATGGGCGGAAACGGACGGGAGTTGGAGCAGCGAAAAGCCTTACTGAATAACACGAATCGGTAGCGGTCGGGACTCTCCGGAACCCCCGAGAAGTGGTTCGAATCCCGCTGGGGCTAGAATTCTCCTTATTTTACTGGGGTTTTCGCGACACTTTTAGGCTGCGTCTAACGTTGGTGTAACGACGGAGCCGCGTTTCTTTTCCTTCGGCCGCTATCCCACTCGCCTGTTGAAGGCGCTTGACGCCTCCGCATCCCGGTCGGAGTAGAGTGCAGATGCCGCTCGGCTTGTGATCCGATGGACGCATGGCCGAGTCTCTAACTTAGGACTTCGAGGCGTACGCCTGCTTTTGCGCAGAAGGTTGCGTGGTGCCGCGAAGGCTGTGTAAACAGATGGCGCGGGCCGTCCCTTGCGGATAGTCGCTGAAAAGGCCGCGATCCAGGCCTTGCAGCGCCTCGCAGTCTCGCGCTTGGATCGCGGGCGCCGCGATCGGCTCAGGCGGCCGGCTAGGTGTCTTGTCTTGCTCGGCCAGGTGATTTTCATTGGAGCCATTAACGAACCAAGCGTCTCGCCCGCATCACGGCCACCGCTAGCACGGCCACCGACGCCAGTGAAAACACCAGATTGATCGAGACGCCAAACCTGGGGTCAAAACCCAGGGCACGTAGCTCCATCGCCTTATTAACGTCGATTCCGTGCACTAGCTCAAGTGTCGCCCCCACGACCCCCACGACTTGACCGACCAAAAGCACGAAACTTAGCGCAATCGCCCACATTCTTGATGCAAGAAGCGAGCACGCGATAAGAAGCAGCAGTACCGCCGGAATAACGAAGATCCAGTACGCGCCGGAGCCTAGCCGCATAAATGAAAGTACAGCAGCCAGCGTGGCTAACATCGCTCCGAGGAGCCATAAAGCGGCCACTGCTCGGCGAGTTGGCGCGTCGAATACTCGCAGCAAGAAAGTCTTCACAATCACCATCGGCCCTGAATCGATATATGACCTAACTCGACCCCGGGCGCCTTCACGTTCAATAGTCCCTGTAGCACGGCGCCGGGCTCGGGGGCGACCGGCTTGAGGCGCCACTATTTCAGCTTTTGGCCGTACCTACCGAAGAGGAGTTCAGGGAAGTAATAGAGCACGATTCCGCCGATTAAAGTGACGAGCGCGATCGTGTTCCAGCCCCGCGCGCCGAGCGGCGCAATCCCAAACCCGTAGAGAACCGCAACAGCGGCCATGAGTAGAAAGAAAGGCCCGGTCGCATAGCAGTGTACGCGCCCGCATAGCAGTGTACGCGCCCGCATCGCAGGGCGTTGACGAGGCACCCGACGCCCATCGTAATCAAGGCGAGTGCCCATATTACGGTTCGCCCCGCGTTGCCGACGGCGAAGAATCCGCTCGCGACCAAAACGGCGATCGGAAGCCAGTAAATTACGATTGTAGCGAATCGCTCCGCAAGCAGATCGTTTGAGTCGTCAGCGCCGTCAGGCGACATGATCGGGTTTAGTTCCATGATTCCGATCGAAAGTCCGCGAGCTTCAGGCCCCGCCGCCCCGCGTTCGCGATCGCGTGGGCGGTTCGCTTTGCGGCTGAAGTCGGCGCTGCAGCGTTGGAATTATGCGGCGCTACCCGCTGGGGGCTCGTTCCCTTTTCCCGCACCGCCGCGCAAATTGGAGTCGAGGCGACATGCCTAAACAGGTTTTCGCTCTCGTGATCGAGCATTAGCACTGAGTGACTAAGGGATGCCGACCTCATGACGCCAGCCGAGTTGTTATCCGGATGCGCGCATGAAGCTGGTTACGGCAGCGGCTGCTGCCCTAGTAATGTTTTTCTTCCTTGGCGTAGAGTCGGAGGCTCAGACGGACAAGACTGATGCAACAATGGCGGACCGCACCGCCATCGGGCAGACCATGGCGGCGTTTGTGAATGCCTGGAACGTGCATGACGCTCACGCCCTCGCGCTAACTTTCACGCCTGATGCGGACTTTACAAATGTTCTTGGTGCGCACGCGCACGGTCGTGCTGGCGTCGAATCCTTCCATGCCCCGGTATTCGCGACCATCTTCAAGGACTCGCATTTGACTGGCGCTATCCGTAGCGTTCGGTTCCTCACAGCGCAGTTAGCAGCGGTGGATATTGATTGGCAGATGAGGGGAGCTGAAAGCCCAGGCGGCAGCCCGATCCCGTTGCGGAGAGGTTTGACTGATTGGGTCATGCAGCGCCAGGTTGACGGCAGCTGGCTCATTGAGGTCATGCACAACGCGAACCTGCCGCCGGAAAACACAACGCCACCAAAGTAACGCGCTCTTCGAATCTTGTTTCGGAGTTGGCTAGAAGGGTACGCCAAGTCACGCCGGCCCTCGCGGGGCCGCATCGTGCTAGGAGTTTAGCGGCTTCGAAGTGGATACGCGGCTCGCAGAGTTAGCGGACTTCCAAAAAAAGCGGCCTTACAAAACCGCGGACGCAAACAGCGTCCGCTATCCACCGCCTCTTCTTTCCGCCTACTTCTCAATAGTCAAACTGAACGTCGCCCGGAGAGGCTACGCGCCTGCCGGGCCGCAGAGGTAAGCACGGCATAAGGGAGCTCCTTTCGCAGAGCCGCGGCCCAGCATCGGGCCCCCACACCTCAGACGCCTACACTGCTTCCTTCCACTTCTCGCGTAGGCTCGGAGACTCCCGTCCGTTGGGCCACGAGGTACGGCCCGCGCACGATCCACAGCGCGGCGGCTACTATGCGACGGAGTTTCGTTCGCAAGTCGGCGGCTGCGGATACTCGCCGAAACCAAACAAGGACAACGGACCGGTCTGCTCCTTCGGGTAGTCGGTACGATGTGAATGGAATCGCATCTGACGTGAAGGGAAATCTGATTGTTCCCGGATCGTCGAGACCGGGCGGCCGCAGCACCACGGGTTGGAACGTCAGCGTCTATCAAGGAAGTTCGCAACCCATGATTTGCGGGCAGTTGCTGGGAACGATTCCCACGACTTCCGGCCAGCCGGTCGACGCCGCCAGCCTCAACGCAGAGTACGCGCCGATCGCCGTGAGTCAAATCGACTTCACCACCAAGTTGGGTGAAGTGGTCATCTGTACGCTAGCGTCGCTCTCGTGCGGCGCGCCCATTACGAGTTCCGCAATCACCGGCTTGGGCGCGGGCATTGCAATGGACGCGGCCGGAGACTGCTGGCTCTCGACGGCTAAGAAGATGTCCAACGGCGTCCCGGTCGGCTTCCGCTTGATCTACTGGGCTGGTTGCACGGGTAATGGCGTTGCCACGACAGGCACGAGCGGTCAGTCGTCGTACGGTGGCCTCTTCGTCGACAACTGCGGCAACGTTGGTGCGTTCGATGCCTTTAATAGCAAACTCCACCTGTACAGCGGCTGCGATTGCGCTAAGCCAGAATGTTCACAATGCCGGATCTGCGGCGCCGCAGCGCCGCGCAGTAGCCGCAATGCGAGCCAAGCTGCTTTGCAGTTCCTGGGCTTCATTTCGCCGGCTTTATGCCGGCGCGCTACTTAGCACTTAGTCGTGGTGTACTTGCCCGGGATGATCTCGATGACGACGTGGGTCCCCGATGCTTTTAGGGCTCCCAAGAAAACGCCCCCGACGTCCGGCAGATCGGGACCGTACTTTCCGTCGACTGCAGTCGCGTAGCATTCCCCCAAAGCGTCCCAAAGACTACCTGATTGCGTGTCGGCGGTAACCGTGTACGCCTTCTTTGCTTTAAGTTGTTTGCCGGCCAAATCGCCTGGGCCCGGAAGCTTCGTGCCAAAGCTCACGTCGCCGTTCGTAGTGTTGAACTGAATATAAAAGATCGGCGTGCCAGGCGGAAACGAAGGCCAGAGCGGTCCACTGTAGGGGGTCGTTCTGCTAATCAAACTCGCGGTTACGCCCGACGTCGTCGGGCCCGGGTAGGTCATCGTACCGCCCCAGTTCTTGAACCGCGGAACGCAAAGCGTGCCGCCTTTAGTTGAGAGTGGCTTGGCTCCCAAACTGGCGTAAACTTTCGTCGTCTTCTGCCCCTTACAAGCCGGAAGCGCGGCATCGGGCACACCCCGTCGCATTGCTAACCTAAGAAGCCCGGATGGCACGGTGCTTTGCATCGAGCCTGACGGGTTGATCTGCGTCTGCGATCCGCCGCAGCTTGCAAGCATCATTGCAACTGCACAATAGCCGAGCGCGTGGCGGCCAAAATCTGAGATATTCATTGTCCTGCCCTTCTCCAACATAACGCACCGACGGTCAGTTATGCACTGCCGTTGCGCTAGTTACGACTGGCTAATACGCTGTCCCCAATATCGCCATAATTTGTCTCATTAGTTGGCAGGAGTGCATTCAACCGGTCGGAAGGCAGCCCGCAATGCAACACTAGATGTTCGGCGAATGCGCCAGCTCCTCAATAGCTGCGAACTGTCAGGAGAAATAAATAAATGACGGGAAGATTATTTCTTGCCATAGCCGGGGGTTTGCTCGCGCTCTCGAGTTGCTCCGCCGGCTCCATTGCCCCCGCCGGATCGGTTCAAGAACCCTCTGGCCCTCGAAGTTTAGAGCGGCGACCACCTTCGCAAGGCGGCGATTTTAGCGCCGAGGATTCGGGCCTCTGGAACCTTCATAAACGGCCGTGCGGTATCTCTTGCGTTACATGGAAGTTTCACGGTTCCGGGAGCGCGACGTTTCTGGGATCCAACAGGGAGCACGGCGTCGTCTACGGTGGTGTCGAAATCGGCGACTCAGTCTTCGTTCAATCGGGTTCAACACAGAATTTCATTAGGGTTTATCTCAGCGGCGGATTCTGTTCGCCCCATATGACCTACACCGTGGCAGGCGGAAAAGGTATCTTCAAATCGGCGACGGGTAGCGGCACGATCCACTTCAACTGCACTGGAACAAAGAGGGGTACCTACAAAGATAGATGGAGCGGGACGCTCTACTACTAAGCTAGACCAATATCCGCCTCGCAGTCTCGGCAAGATATCGCGCCGGAAATCGACGCCGTCTAGGCTGCCATCGTCCCGCCACGCCACGACGGCCTTGCGCTGCTGCGAGGCCCGTGGCCGCGCGGCGGCGCTGGGCGTCCGGCGTCGCGGTCACTTCACTGCCCCCGATGGGATTTTTTTTTACACAGGTCCCGATACGTTCGCGCACCGCTTGAAGCGCGAGACGACGATCGACGCCGGGGGCCATCTCTTCTTTCCGCTGCAAATGGGCGCGTGGACGCGCGCGTCAACTCAAGTGGTTATTGCGAGCCGATAGCCGCGTCGTACGTGAACGTCTCGCCGTAGAGCGTGTTGAAGGTATTGGTTGGCTGGCTCGCACCCGGCGCGAACTCGGCAACCTCGTTCTCGCCTACGATGTACAGCGTGCCGTTGCTCGTGGCCGTCAGGCCGTAGGCCTCGAAACTAAGCGGAATGGTTCGCGACGGAGTCGTCGCCCCAGGGGAGTAGACCGCGACGAAGTAGCTGCCGCCCGAGAAGCCGCCTGTATAAAGATTGCCGGTACCATCAATGGCGATCGCATCCCCGCCGTAGCCGGTGAGCCCGAGACTCGTCGCCTGTGACGAGCCCGGTGCGATCTTGAAGAACTGCGATACATCGGCGTCCCCGAAGTTTGCGACGTACACGTTGCCCTGCTTATCCAGCGTGATACCCCCGGCCGACATGCCATACTCCGCAGCCTCCGGTAGCGTAATGGTCAGCTTAGGCGTCAGGTCGCCAGGAGGATACACGACCACCATGCCGGTGGTTCCTCCACCACTAGGCAACTCACCAATCGAGTTCACATACACGGTGCCATCCTTTTCGACGGCAACGGCGTAGGGCGAAAGAACGCCATTGGTGATCGTACGAAACGGGGACGACGCGCCTCGCTTATACTCTTCGACGTTTGCTTGTGTGGGATATTGTTCCCCGTTCACGACATACAGAATGCCCTTCCGATCGATCCAGTCGCCTAGAGGTCGCGTCGCACCTTGCGTAATTTGGCCGAGCATCGGCGGCTTCTGATCGTGGATATCTGCCGAATAGATGCGAATGCTGCCGATAAAGTTTGAAACGAAGAGTACACGTTTCGAGCGCTTCGCCTTACTCGGCAATACCGTGGCCGGCACGATTGGCTTGCCTGTTACCCGCGAGCCGCCGACCGCAGCGGGCGTTCCGGCGGGCGCGTTGCCACCGGCAGCGCACGCGGAGAGCGTCGTGGAAATGGCGACGGCGACAACCGTCTGGGAAATGCGCCTGAAACTCAAATACGTCATGGGGAACCATTCCTCCGATAAGTAGTTTGGTGCTCCGTTGGGCCGCACGCCTGCGCTAACGGCGGGTCGCGGCGGGGCTGATGACCGAAGAGAAGGGATAAAAAACGCCGTCGGTGATCGTCTGGGTTGACGATCCGCCGCTCGGGTACGGGTAGAGCAACACGCCCGAACTGCTGAAAAACTGGTTCGGCGTAACGACCATCGAGTCGGCAATCCCGAACTGGCCGACGTTGCCGGCACCGGTTAAGCTCGTCGTGCCTTCGAGCGTTGCTTTATCGTTGTTGAACGTGTACTGGTAAATATTCACCCCACCATCGCCCACCGCAACGTACTGGCCGTCCCATTCGACACCGCCGACAAAGTGGACCGTATTGGGCAGCAGAATATCTTTGATCTCCGTCCCGCCCTTGGCCAGCTCGCCGAACTCGAGGTTCTCGCCGTAGTCGTTGAGCCCGTTAATGTACAGGTTCCCTTTCGGGTCATAACCGCAGTAGTAATAGTAATAGAAATCGTAGCCGATGTACGATTTTGGATACCCCTTGGCTTTACTGTAGATGGCAAGGTCGCCCTCGCGCGCCGATGCGTCCGAGTAGTTCGCCACCGCGAGGTTGCCGGTTGTTGGATCGACGGCACAGCCGTACGGCACGTACTCGGGATCCTTCAGCGTCTTGATCGGCTTTGTGCCGCCGTGCGCGTACTCGTAGATCTTGCCAAACGAGCTGTCGGTAATGTACACGTTCCCCTTCGTGTCGACGCACTCGCCATACGGTTTCTCAAAATCGCTGAGCGTCCCTACCAGCTTTCCCTTCGGAAATGAGTACACGGTGATCGTGTACACGTTGGAGACATAGAGAAGGGTCTCATTTTTCGCCTCGGGCAGCATCCACGAGTGGCCGCGAGCCGCGTGCGGCAACGTCGCGGTCCGCGGAATCACGTCAGCGCCGTCACCCTGAGCGGGGTCGAGGGATTGTCGAATCGCGCAGCCGGTAAATGCAATGCTCGTAGCGCAAACCAGCACGAAAACCCTTGGCATAGCCGAAATTTTCATATTAATACGTGAACTCCTGAAGCTGGTTGAGGTTTGGTCCGTTCACATAACCGGTCCGGTTCGACGGATTCACGGCGAGGTGCGGCACCACCACGCTGTACGTGCTGAAGAAGTTAAAACCGTTGATGTATTCGATGAGCTTGCCGCGCTCGTCGTACACGATTACGGTGCTTCCAGTCGACGAGAAGGTCGAGTCCAACTGTGCGACTAGAAACAGATGGTGAATTGGGTCGGCCGCTACGGCGGCGCCATTGGTTAGGGGCCCCTTGCTGTAATAAATGGGAATCTGCACGGCTTTCCCCTTGCCGGTCGACAGATTGTAAAACTCGACGTCTGTGTCACCCGTCGTCGTCGTGCACATCGTATCCGTCGTGGGATCGATCGCCATGCCGTTGGGGAAGCCGTAGCCGACGCCGTAAAAACTGCGCAAGTGCTTTCCGGTCGCCGCCTCCATAACGTAAAAGGTGGCCGACTCGTGCGGATTGTAACGCGACCGCATGAGATAGCCGACCACCGCTTCATTCGTCGTTGCGTCGACCGCGGCATAGTTCGGGAAGCCGTTTTGAAAAAGAAACCGCCTCGGAAAGTCAAACCGCCGGCCCCAGGCGTTCTTCGCGGTGTCGTACGTATACATGCCAACTTCGTCGTCGCCGCGCTTGTCCGGATAAAGAGCCATCATTAATTGGTTCGACGTAGCCTGATTATTCGTGACAAAGTTTGGAACGATGCCAAACGGATGCGGCGGATGTGACCTGGCCGTGATCTTGTTGCCTGATACCGGGCTCATGATGTCGAAGTGGTCGTCCCGCTCGACGCGGCTGCGTACGAAAAAATCGTGCTCGACGTCGATGATCCCAACGTCGACCCCGGCGATTGCATCGACCACAGGCTCGACGTTCGCGTTGACACGCTGCGCCTTTTGAACGATCTTCGTGATCTTGCCGGTCGACTCATCGAAGGTCTCGATGGCATTGATCACGCTGCTCCCGAGTACCGTTTCCGTCAGCACGCCGTCGGTTCCGCTCTGGTTCATGTCCCAGCCGAAGATCTGGCCTCCAAACTGTGAAGTCACGACCGGACCGAGGCCGACGGTGTGCCGTTGGCCGCCGGTGCGCGGTCGCGTCGAGAACACTTGGGAGCCAGCTGCGGGTGGGCTGCCGGGCCCGGTGCACGCCGCGAACGACGTGGCGAAAACAGCGATGACTGCGGTTTGGAGGGCGTGGCTAAAGCGACGACGCTTCATGTGGAAAAATACTCCTCGGCTCAGTAGCAACAAGTGCAATGCCCCCGAAACTATCGTCTCGGATAAATCTGAAGAAACTCTGAAACGCTTATGCGGTAGGCGCAACTCGCTCGTAGAGATCACCGGCCGGAATGAACCGATGTGGCAAGCAATCGTCCCAGCCCATGACGCCCTGAATAATCCGGTGGCGTCCGCCCAACTTTGTGAATGCAGAAACCTGAACCCGCCGCCAAACCGGCGGCTCTGCTCGCTCAAGGACGACGAGCAGCTGCGTCAGGTCCGGATATTCCCGCATTGCAATGGGCGCCTGCGGCTAGCCGCCTGATCGAAACGGCAGCAGACGCAAACGCGTGCGAGCGTGATCGATCGTTAGCAGGGCGCCGGCCTTCAGCTCCTCTCGAGCCTCGCGCAATGCCGCAACGACCTGAGAGCCAATCGCTTTAAAGCTGATATCTTCAGCCCGGATTTGCACCACGCTCGGGCTTGCTCCGCGCGATGCCGCAAGAATCGAAGAAAAGTCCAGATCCTACGTCAGAACCACGTAGCCATGCGTGGCCGCGTACTCCATGATTTCGGAGTCGCTCGCCCTTGACGTCGCCGACCGTCGACCAATGCTCTGGCTCGAATCCCGAGTCTCTAAGCCATTCGATCCAACGCTGGGACAAGTTCGGGTCCACGAGCAGCTTCATGCGCTCGGTAGCACGATCTCCCGTTCTTCGGCAAGCCACACAGCGTACCGCAGCGCTTGCATAACGTCCTCGCGCTCCAAGTACGGATAGCCGGCTAGAACGTCTTCAACGCTGTGGCCGGCGCCGATCATGCCGACGATCATGCCGACGGTGACTCTCATACCGCGTATACAGGCCCTGCCACCCATGACCTCGGGCCGTTGCGTCACTCGATCCAAACTTTCCACGATAGGATATTCTCGCACCCTGTGCGGGCGACTCCCTCGCCCACAGCTCTCGTCTAACGCTGATCTAACGGACGGAACGGGGCCACGATCGTTTGCAAAAAGCATTGCAAACGTGCCGGCGGCAAACCATAGCTTCGCATGCTTCTACGGTTTCAGTGCGAAAACCGTTCCATTCCCGTTGCTGCCGCCCGCAAATGTTGTCCCGTAGAGCGTACCGCTCACGTCAACCAAACCGGCAAGGGGGCTAGTTGCGTCGGCTCCATCGGATAGGCTGAATCTGTGGAGCACTTTCTCTGTGCCGCTTGTCGTAATGCTAAAGACGGTCCCGCAGCCGACAGTACCGCCGCAGCTGGTTCCGCCGCCACCGCTAGTCGTGCCGTAGAGCGTGCCGTTCACGTCGACCAGTCCTGCGTACGGATTAGCGCCGTCAGTTCCGCCGCCGAAGCTGTACAACACTTTTTCTGTGCCGCCGGTCGTAATGCTGAAAACCGTGCCGTCTCCGCTCGAGCCGCCACCGGCCGTCGTGCCGTAGAACGTGCCCTTTACATCGAGCAGTAAGCCGTGAGGCTCTTTGCCATCGGCTCCGTTGAAGCTGTGAAGCACCTGCACCTTGCCGGCTAACGTGATGCTGAAGACCGTGCCGTCATGATGCGAACCGCCTCCGGACGTGGTGCCGTACAGCGTGTCCTTTGCATCGATCAAGCCGGCGGTGGGGCCATCACCGTGGCCGGAGAAGCCATCAAGCACTTTCTCCTTGCCATCCGTCGTAACGCTAAAGACCGTTCCGCCGTGGCTTGCGCCGGCTGCACTCGTCGTCCCGTAGAGCGTGCCTTTCACCGCGATCAACGGCGCCTGGGGCTCAGCGCCATCGTTTGCTCCTCCTGCGAAGTGATGCACCACGCTCTCACCGCCGCTGGTCGTGACGCTAAAGACCGTTCCACAGCCGAAGTATTGTGAATCGCTGACGCACGTATACGAGCCGCCACTCTGCGTCGTCCCGTAGAGCGTGCCGCCGGCGTCGATCAGACCCGCGCGAGGCCCGTTTCCATCGGGGGGAACGCCAAAACTATACAGCACTTTCTCCTTGCCGGCCGTCGTAACGCTAAAAATCGTTCCGCAGCCGAAATACCCCGAGGAGTTGCCGCACGTGTTGGCGCCGCCTTGCTCCGTCGTGCCGTAGAGCGTGCCGCCGACGTCGACCAGGCTCGCGCGCGGCGCGTCTCCATCGGGTGAGGCGCCAAAGCTATACAAGACGGTGTATTCCGGCCGTCGCTGCGTGGCACCGAGCGCACGGCTTTGCGCCGTCGCGCCCGGCGCGCCGATCGGCGGCTGTGATCCGCCGCAGGCTGCGAGCAATGCAGCGGCCACGCTGATGCTAAATGCGTAGCGGTTGAAAATTGAGACCGTCATGCGCTGTCCCTCCCTCAAGCCTGAACGGATCGGCGGCTGACTAGGTTCGGCGAAGGTGCGCGCTATCCCAAGGGAGCGAGCGCTTACGAATCCGCGAGCTTGCGCAAGGCCTCCCGATGCCGCGGATGCGGAACCTTTGCGCCCGCACAGATGCCCGAGCAGGCCGCGGGGGACAAGCCCGTCACCGCCGCGATCTCCGCAAGCGTAAACGCATCGAGCTTCGGCGCAATCTCGCGCTTGAACCAGGCATCGTCGCGCTGGCCAGGATGCTCGTGCTCCCAGCGGCGATTGCGGCCATGAAAGCCCGATGCACGTTCACGCCGCCTAACTACCGGACGCCGCTTGGCCAGGACGTGGGTTACCGCCAAGCTGATCCCGAGAGTGTGGCCGCTCCCGGTTTTGACATCGTCTGAAGACAAATTTCGACAGGTCATCAGCGGTTCGCTTACGCTCGTCTCCGTACATC
>JBAVSO010000015.1:0-8534 GCA_049695635.1 Candidatus Cybelea sp.
GGTAGACGGTCTGATCGACGACGCCGGCCGCATCGCGGCGGAGTACGCGCGAGAGCTAGGCGCGTTCAACGTCGCGACCTTCCGCGAGCCGTACCGCGTTGAGGGAAAGAAAACGATGGGATACGAGTTGGTCGAACGGCTCGGCGCCGTACCCGGCACGATCGTCTATCCAACCGGCGGAGGCACCGGGCTGGTCGCGATGTGGAAGGCGTTTGAGGAACTCGAGCGGCTCGGCTGGATTGACGCGCGGCGTCCCGTGATGGTCGCGGTTCAGGCCGAGGGTTGCGCGCCGATCGTTCGCGCGTTCGCGCGCGGTGAAGAGACGGCCGCGCGCGTTGAAGGCGGCGCGACGAAGATGTGGGGGCTTCGCGTCCCGGCCGGAATCGGCGATCGTCTCACGCTGCGCGTCTTGCGCGAATCGCGCGGACACGCGCTCGCGGTCTCCGATGAAGCGGCGATGGACGCGATGCACGAGCTCCATCGCCACGAAGGTATTGACGCCACCGAGGAAGGCGGCGCGACGCTCGCCGCGCTGCGCAGCTTGCGAACGAGCGGGGTCGAGCTTCCCGCTCCGATCGTGCTCTTCAATACCGCAACGTCGTTGAAGTATGCGCCCCGCGCGGCGGGCGGGTAGGTTGCGAAGCTCGCCGAACGAACCCCGTGCTGAAAAGGAGGGTTACCACATGAACGCACCGCGACGTCGTTTGCTCGTCAGCCTCGCGTTGGGATTTGCGTTCGCATCGAGCGGTTGTTCCGGAACTCCAACGTCGCCGCAGCCGGCGCTTCCCGCAACTTCAGGTGACGTTGCGCCGGCCGCCAAGCACGCCAAACAGATTCTCTACGTGCTTGTCAACGCCGGCACGCACGGCAGCTATGTCGCGCTCTACGACGCGTACGCAAAGAACGCGCAACCGATCGGCAAGATCACGCAAGGGCTTTACAATCCGGGTGCGATCTGGGTGGACACCAAGGGAAACGTGTACGTCGGCAACGATATGACGTACACCAGCTCGGTCGTGGAGTACGCTCCCGGCGGCACGAAACCGAAGCGCACCTACACGGACGGAATAGATCTCCCGTTCGGCGGAACCGTCGATCCCGGGGGGACGATGTACGTCTCGGTCGCGGGCATCAAACATTATCTCGAGGGTGGCATCGCGGTATTTCCACGACGGGAGATGAAACCGGCAACGTTTCTTACCGAGAACATCTACGTTCCGCACGGTCTTGCGGCGGATGCCAACGGCAATCTTTTCGTCGCCGTGATTTTCGGCGATCAGTCGTCGGTCGTCGAGTTTCCTGGCGGCTCGAGCCAGAGCAGCGTGCTGCCGCTCAACGATCTCGATACCGGCGCCTTTCTCGAAGATCTCAAACTCGACGCCGCCAACGACATCGTCGTTGCCGACGCGAACCTCAACGCGGTGCGCTTCTATCCTCCGCCCTACAAAGACGAAAGCATGGCGTTGACTGCAGGTCTCAGTGCGCCGACCGCGCTCGCCTACGGCCGCGACGGCTCGCTCTTCGTCGGGAACGAATACGTGAGCCCGGCTCATGGCAACGTCGTCGTCTTCCCGCCCGGCGCGACGAAACCGGCGCGCACGATCGCCACCGGCATAACCGGCGGCGTGCTGGGCGTCGCGACCAGCCCGAGCGAGTGACGTTGCCCTCGGCAAGGAGCACTCGGCTCTTACTCCTTACCGCAGCGATTGCGTGCGCCGCGTGTTCGCACTTCAGCAGCGTGCAGCGAGCCGCGCCGCACGAGCTGCGAATCGCCGATTGGGCGGAGCCATCATCGCTCGATCCTTTGCTCGCGCACGACCAGGACACGATCGGATTCGATCTGCTGTTCGTCCAAACGCTTGTCGGAGTGTCGCGCGACAACAGACTGGTGCCGATCTTGCTGACGCGGGTGCCGTCGCGCATCAACGGCGACATCTCGGCCGACGGCCGGACGATTGTCTACCACTTGCGACCCAACGTTCGCTTCGCCGACGGAACGATGCTGACGTCCGCCGACGTGGCGTTTACCTTCGGCGCAATCATGGATCCGCGCAATCCGGTGCTCAGTCAGGATGCTTACCGACGCATCGAATCGCTGAGCACGCCGGATGCGCGCACCGTCATAATACGACTGCGCTCGCCTTGGAACGCGGCGGTTCGCGAGCTATTCGCACAATCCGACTTTGCCTTCGGAATTCTACCAGCGCACGCGTTCGCCGGGACGTCGTTGCAGCGCGCTCCGTGGGAAGACCACGCCTTTGGAAGCGGACCGTTCCGCGTGACGGAGTGGAGGCGCGGCGATCGCATCGTGCTCGAGCCGAACCCATATTTCTCGCCGCGGCCGAAGCTAAGGCGGATCGAGCTGCGGATGATTTCCGATCTCAATGCTGCCATGGTCGCGCTCCGTACTCGCGAGGCTGATGCTACGCGAATCGGCGCTCATCAAGTTCCGGAGATTTCGGCCGATCCACAACTGCGCGTTCTTGCGACCGATATCAACGGCTTCGCCTCTTTAGGGCTCCAAACAACGGTCCCGCCGACCGACGACGTTCACGTGCGCCGCGCGATCGCCGCTGCGCTCGACGTTCCGCTAATCGAAAGAGCTAACCACAATCTCTTCGCACGCGGCGCAGCCTTTCTGCCGCCGGTTCTGACATGGCACGATGCCACGTTGACTCCAAGCGTGCACAACGCTGGGGCCGCTGCGTCAGAGCTGGATGCAGCGGGCTGGAGGTTAAAAGGAAAGGATCGGATGAGAAGCGGCGCGCCGCTCGAGGTGCTGATCGTCGCTCAGGCGGGTTCCGGCATCGGATTGGACGCAATCGTGCAGCAAGAGCTTGCGGCAGTCGGAATCCGCGCGACGGTCAAAACCTTTCCCGCGAGCAGCTACAACGGTCCGAACGGACCGCTTCGAACGGGACGATTCAACATCGCAACCGGAGCCTGGATCGGCGGGGCCGATCCGGAGCAGAGCGTTACGTTTGCTTGCAGTCAAATCGGACCGAACGGCAACAACATCGCGCGTTTCTGCGATCGGCGCTTCGAGGCGGCGTTCGCCGACCAGGCAGTCACTCCTGACATTCGCCGGCGGCGCGACGATTTCCGGACGATGCAGCGGATCGTTTACGAGCAGATGCCGGTGATACCGCTCGACTACGAGCGCTACTTCGATGCAGTCAACGTTCGCGTCACGGGTTTCGCGCGCAACATGCTCGGATATCCCGTTAACGCCGAAACCTGGGACGTAAAATAATTCATGGAGAATGACTTGGGATTCGTCGCGCTCTTCGGCGCGGCCGGCGCGGTGGGGCAGGCGTTGGCTCCGGTTCTCGAGCAGCGCGCAATAGCGTACCGCACGGTTGGTCGCGATGCCGCGCGGCTGCAACGCGACTTTCCGCAGTCGCAGGCGCTTGCGGCAGACTTCTTTTCGGGGGAAGGCGTTGACGCCGCGGCGCAGGGCGTCGAGACCATCTTCTATCTCGCGGGAGCGCCCTACACCGAGTTTTACCGGCACCCGGTGATGGTACGAAACGCGCTCGATGCCGCGCGAGCTGCGGGCGTCAAGCGGTTCGTGCACGTCGCGCCCGTGTACAGCTACGGCTCGCCGCATACGCGGCCCGTTCCGGAGAGCCAGCCCCACTCGCCGAACACGCGCAAGGGTCGATTTCGATTGGAACAAGAGCTCGCCGTCCTCGAGCGCAATGGCAACGGCTTCTCCACTATGGTCGTTCACCTGCCCGATTTCTACGGTCCCCACGCGGACCTCAGCTACGCCAACGTCTTCATGCGTGAAGCGCTCTCAGGCAAGACCGCGTCGTTCATTGGACCGCTAAACGTGCAGCGGGAGTTTGTTTACGTGCCCGACGTAGCCGATCCGTTGCTTCGCCTGGCGGCGCTCGGCGACGCTTACGGCCGCTGTTGGAATCTCGGCGGCCGTAGCCTAGAGGCGCGCGCCTTCGCCAACGACATCTTCGCAGCCGTCGGAAGAGCGCCGAAGTATCGTTCGATACCGAAGCTGATGCTGCAAATCATGGGCCTCGGTTCGCCGATGATGCGCGAAGTAGCCGAGATGTACTACCTGTTCGATAGCAGTTTCGTTCTCGACGACGGTGCTTTGCAGCTACGTCTCGGGGGCTACGCTAAAACTCCGATGCCGCAAGGCATCGCAACGACTCTGGCTTGGATGCAAAACCCTACCGAAAACAAAAGTTAGAAAGGACGATATGCCACATCCGGTCGTTCACTTTGAGATCATCGGCAAAGATCCGGTCGCGTTAGGCGCTTTTTACCGCGAGGCGTTCGATTGGACCATTCCCGAGCAGCCGGTTGCGGGTGGAACCGGCGTTGCCGACTACTACATGGTGATGCCCGACGGCGAGCACCCGCCCAAAGCCGGCATCAATGGCGGGTTCGGCTCGCTGCCGCCGGGTTACGCCGGTCACGTAACCTTCTACATTGCCGTTGACGACGTCGGCGCCGCGCTCGAGAGAGTCGAGAAGCTCGGCGGAATGCGGATGTTGGGACCCGATCAGGTTCCCAACGGGCCGGTCATCGGGCTCTTCAAGGATCCACAAGGCAACACGATCGGAGTCGTCGCGCTGCCGTCGTAGCGGCTGCCGTTACCGCCGAGTGCCGCTGCCCAGATTCTCGATGCCGTAATGCTTGAAGGCCGGCCAGAGCTGCGGCAGCGGCGGGTGCATACCGCGACAGAGCACGATCGGGCGATTGTGCTCGTACGGCATCGCGTACGGCGAGGTGCCGAAGTGCGCGATGACTTGTGCCGAGTCGCAGAGCGTCGCCCACTTCGCCGGGTCTACGTTGACGGCGAGCACGACCGAGCCGTCGTTACCGCGCGGTCCCCACAGATAGTATTGGTTGTTGCCGCTGAGCGCGGGCGGAAGGCCGGTGCCGTAAACGTCAATGGCCGCGGCCTCGCCGTAGTTCGACGCAAAGATCGCGGCTTTCGCGCGATCGGCCGGCGGTAACGCGGCGTACGCCGTCTCGACGTCGCGCGCGAGCTCGCGCCAGCCGAACTCGTCGGAGAGCATCTGCATGAGCGGCGCCCCGATGCCCGCGGCTTCGATCGGTTGCGGGCGGGGGGACATGCGATCGATCATCTGCTGCAAACGATCCGGCGCAAGTACGGGCAGCACGAGCGGAAGCGAGAGCGCGCCGTTCGCGGCAGCCAGCACCGCCCAGAACGCCACCAGGAGCCGAGGCAGCGTCGTGCAGGCTGCGGCGCCGAGCGCGAACATCGTTGGATAGGCTCCGGCCAGATAGTACATCTTACCGTGCGTGATAAGAATGAAGACTGCCATCACGACGAACCCGATCGAGAGAAACCTGAAGCGCTCGAGTCGAGCCGAGAAAAACGGCACGATGATTCCGGCCAGCCAAAGGGGAGCGAGCAGGAAGTTTACCGAGAGGATTTGATTGATCGTGAATCCGACGGGCGAGCCGGTAAAGTTGCCCGGATTGTCGTTGTGGACCAGCTCGAGGAACGGGAAACGATTGGCGGCTTGCCAGAGAACGTTCGGTAGGGCCAAGACGACAGCGATCAGCACGCCGGTCCAAAGGTGGCGTGACGCAAACGCCGCGCGCGGCCCGGTAATTGCGACGCCGATCGCGAGACCAATTACCCAAAACAGCACGCCATACCTTGCTTCAAACGCGACGCCGGCAATCGCGCCCGCCCACCAGAACGCGCGCGGCTCATCGCGCACGAAGGCGAGCGTGATGAAGTAGGCGAGCGCAGTAAACGCGATCGGCTCGAACGTTGAGGTTGACAGCGTCGCCGTCATCGCGGTGACGAGGGTCGCGCTCGCGGCGGCAACCGCGGCAAGCCAGGCTCCGCGTGTGGTCGCACCCAGCAACTGCGCGAAGAGCACGGTAAGCGGCACGAGAGCGATCGCAGCGAGCACGGCCGGGAGCCGCAGCAACCAGATATTTATGCCGGCGAGTTGCGTCAATGCCGCAAGCAGCGGCACGAGCGGCGGCTGATCGACGTACCCAAGGGCCGGGTGACGTCCGGTAACGATGAAGTACAGCTCGTTGCGAAACGCGTCATATTGCGCCGCGACGGCGAAATGAACGACCGCGACGACCACGGCGACGACGCCTACCGCCCACCACGCTCCTCGACTCATTTGACTACGGCACCCGGTAGATCTGACCGGACTGCGATCCCTCGATGCTCTTCGAGTAGGCGAGCGCGACACGACGCGCCGGGATCGGTTCGAAGCCACGGAAGTACGGTCCGAACGCTTCCATTGATTCCTCGAGCACGGTGGGGCTGACCGCGTTGATCCGGTGGTTCGGGAGCTCGATTGCCGCCGAGCGCACGAAGCTTTCGAGAGCACCGTTGACCATCGCCGCCGAGGCGCCGTACCGGATGGGATCTTGCGAGAGAATCCCAGCGATCAGCGTGAACGAGCCGCCCGGCTCGACGAACCCGCGACCTGCGATAACAAGATTTACCTGGCCCATCAACTTGTCGCGCAAACCGACGTCAAACTGCTCGGCCGTCATCGTTTCGAGCGGGCCGAAGTGCACGTTGCCCGCCGCGCAAGCTACCGCGTCGATCCTGCCGACGCGACTGTAGAGCTCGCGCACGCTCGCGGGATCCGCGATGTCCGCGCGAACGTCGCCGCTCGAGCGCCCCGCGGTTACGATCTCGTGCCGCTGCGAAAGCTCACCTGCAACGGCCTTGCCGATCGTGCCGCCCGCACCCACGATAAGTATTCTCATACCGGCATCCTCTCGACGAAGTTTTCGAGTGCGGTGAGCGCTTCGGGCAGGTTCGCGCGACCGTAGCCGAAGCGAACGTGCTCGTCGCCGGCATCGTAAATCGTGCTCGGCAAGAGCAGCACGCCGGCCTGCTCGACCGCGCGGAGACAGAAGGCTTCACTGCTGCCGCCCAAATACCGCGGAAAAGCAGTCGTCCCTGCGCGCGGCCGCGTCCACTCGAAGAGACCCGCGTGACGCGCGAAGAATTCATCGAGGGAGTCCAAATTGCGCGCGACGATCTTTCGCACGCGCTCAAGAAGGTATTCCCGGTTGGCAAGCGCGAGCTCAGCGAGAAACTCGCTCGGCCCGCTGTTGCAGATCGAGAGGTAATCCTTGAAGGCCGCAATCTTCTCGTAGAGCGCTGCGTCGGTAGTTGCGATCCAGCCGATGCGCAACCCCGCGAGACCGTACGCCTTCGAAAGGCCGCCGAGCGAAACGCCCAGCTCGTAGAGATCGCAAACCGCCGGAATGCGCTCGGCTTCGCGTTCGAGGCCGCGGTAGACCTCATCGCTAAAGAGCCAGAGCCCGTACTTGCGGGCTACCTTCACAACGGCGTCCATCTCTCTGCGATCGAATGGATAGCCGGTCGGATTGTTCGGCGTCGTCAGCACGATCGCGCGAGTCGCGGGTGTTACCAGCCGTTCGAGCTCCTCCAGGTCGGGCATGCCTTCGCGCGCCAAGTCTGAGTGCCAGCGCAAAAGCTCGGCACCGATCGCCTGCGCGACCGAATATTGCGACTGATAGCATGGGAATTGAGCGACGAATTGATCGCCGCGCGCCAAGACGACGTTCGCGAACGCGAAGATCGCCTCTTCGGAGCCGGCGTGCACGAGAATCGCCTCGGCATCGCCGTGCTCGTAAAGCGACGCGATGCTTTGCCGCAACGCGGGACTCCCGCGCGATTCGGTGTAGCCGAGGCTCAGATCGCCGAGCCGCTGCATCGAGCCCGGCTCGAGCGCGAGCAAATCGCGAACCGGCAGCGTCTGCGCATCGCTCGAACAGAGCAAATAACGCGTGCTGAACTCGTATCGAGCGAAATACCGCTCGAGGGCGAATGGATCGAAGGTGACGGACACGCGTCCTCCTTGCGTTGGGCCAAGGCCGAGCACCTTGGTACTGCACACCTTTGGCCACGGCACGGCCAGCGCGGTCGAGATCGCGGCGCTGCTGCGCGGCGCGGGCGTGCGAGCCGTCGTTGACGTCCGCAGCATTCCAAAGAGCCGCGCGCATCCGCACGTCTGGGCCGACGCGATGGCGCAGTGGGTGCCTGACCTCGCGGGAGCGAGCTACCAATGGTGCGGCGGCCTTGGCGGATTCCGGCGGAGCCGGCCGGACTCGCCGAACGTCGGCCTGCGCCATGCGTCCTTCCGGGGGTATGCCGACTACATGCAGACCCCGCCCTTCAACCTCGCGCTCGATGCCCTATTAAAGGAAGGCGCCCGGCAGCCGACGGCGATTATGTGCTCGGAGACGCTGTGGTGGCGCTGTCACCGGCGGCTCATCGCGGACGCGCTCGTTTTGCTGCACGGCGTTGACGTTGCGCACCTGATGCACGCGGGGGGGCCGCAAACGCATCGGCTCACGCCCGGCGTGCGTGTGCTCGACGACGGCATCTTACAGTATGATGACGAAAAAGCCGGGAGGGGTGCGTGAGGAAGCTCTTTGCAGCAGCCATCGCCGTAGCATGGATGCTAGCGCCGGCACAAGCGCAGGTTCTGCCTCAGGATTCCGCGGCAGCAGCGCTGCTT
>JBAVSO010000016.1:0-7042 GCA_049695635.1 Candidatus Cybelea sp.
GGATCGAACGGATAGTGCACGATGTCGTCGGTGTACGCCCACGAGTAACGAGGCTGCTGATCCGTGTTCGCCGGAATAGCCGAGCCGTGCGCGACCTTATTGATGATTTCGCCGCGATCGGTCGCATACGCGAGCGCTCGCCGCACCTGCACGTCGCTGACGATCGGATGCCTTAAATTGAAGTCTATGTGCTCCCACGCGAAGGCGTCGACTCGAATCGCTTTCAATCCATTGCGCGGATCCGCTGCCAACCCAGCGTACTCCGGCCACTTGAGGCCCGTTCCCAGCGCCAGCATATCCAACTCATGCGTCTGGAGCTGCGTCACCGCGGTATTCTCGTCGGGAAGAATCTTATAGATCACTTCCTTCAGCTTCGGCCGCCCGAGGTAGAAATCCGGATTTGCGACCAAACGAACGTCCTGTCCACGATTCCACGCGACGACTCTGAACGGGCCGCTCGCGATCGGCAGAGAGTTATAGGGTGCGGTATTGAACGACCCCTTGTCGTCGTTGTACTTTGCGAGCAAGTGCTGCGGCAGTATCGGCGCGTTGCCATTCACGCTCCACAGCTGCTGCAAGAACGGAGCGTAGAGTCTCTTCATGTGCACGATGGCGACGTGCGGGTCGTTGCAGTCGATGCTGCCGATGTCTTTGTAGCCGTCGGTTGTGATCACGTTATTGTGCGTGTTCATCACGACCCGCCACGTGAACTTGAGGTCGTTGCAGGTCAGCAGCTGACCGTCTTGCCATTTGATGTTCGGGCGAAGCTTGTATTTCAGCGTCAAGCCGTCTTTGCTCACGTCGCCGTTGGCAACGGTCGGGATTTCGGTGATCGCATCCGGAACCGGGCGCCCGTTGGCATCGTATCGAACCGTCCAAGAGAAAACGAACATCGAAAGGTCGAGCGTCGGAGTCGCAGAGTTGAGGATGGGGTTGAGATTCTTCGGATCGGAAAACTCAGAGAAGCGCAGCACCCCAGGAATCGTCCAGCTATTTGAACCAACGCTCGTCGTGCCGTTGCTAGCCTTCGTGCAGGAGCCAAGGGCGATCGCTGCAGCCAGCGCGGCAATCGCGCCACGGGCGCTACGGTTCAAGCGGACGCTCCTTCCTCGCCGTCGCCGGCGCGCATCGTCTCCGGGTCGATCCCGTGAGCCGCGCAGAACTCAAGATACGCGGCGGGCACGATCTCGGACGGCTTGATCTCGCTGCGGCCGCCCCAGAAGACGTTTGTATATGCAAAATCGATGCCGGCTTCCCGCAAGTGCGCGTCGATTGCGGCCTTCTGTGCCAATACAACCGGCTTTTCCATGCCGTGGGCGACCGCCATGACGTTGACATCACGGAATTCAGGGCCTCCTTCGCGCCAGTAGGCGTGGGTTATGACGTAGTGACGAGCTACCTCGCAGCCGGCCTCGACCTCACGTCCGGGCGCAACTGCCCAGTGGAAGAGCGCATTATAGCGCGTTGCGCGTTCGTTACCGGCGGTCGGCTTCACGTGCTCGAGGAAGGTTGAGAAGCGGCCGATCACACTTCGCCGTTCGAGCCCTCGAGCCACCGAGACGAAGGTTTCGAATTCGACGCCGGCTTCAAGCGCACGCGGCCGCCAAAGATCGCGCGCGATCTCGTGCGGGGAAAACTCGCGCTTGAGCACGGTCAGCACCCGCCACTCGAGCTCGGAGAGTTTCACGACCGCGGCCTCGAGCGGACGCGCGAGCTCGCCGGCGCGAGCTCCCGGTTCCAGGCCACGGCGACGGACGTGCCCGACGCCGAGCGTGAAGAGCATCTTCGCCGGCATCAACCGGAAGCGCTCGGCGCCGACGTGCCGGCGCAGCCAATCGGCATGCTTTTGCAGTGAAAATCCCTGCGGCACTTTCAGCGTCGTCCAAAGACGGTAGCTGCTGCCCGGCGTGACTGCGTCGGCAGTACGTATGACGACGTGTCCGGAGAACGGATCTTCGCTAAACATATACTGGAAGGCGGCGTCGAGCCGTTCCGGTGCAACCTCCCAGGCGCAGAGCGCGCCGCTCGCCAAACTCGTCGACAGCAGCGTCTGCCGAACGCGCCGGATCGTGCCCGCCTCAAGCATTGCAACGACGCGCTCGATGACCGTCTCGACGGGAATGCCGCTGCGTTGCGCGATCTCGCCGAAAGGATCGGTCTGAAAGCCCGCCAGACGATCCTCCGAAATTGCGAGGATCGCGGCATTGACGGAATCCGAAATCGTCGCCGGCGTTTCGGAAGCCCGAGGAATCATGTGCTGGGAGTTCGTCACCCTAGGCCGGGCAGGCCCCTAAATTTGGACGTCGCTGATGCCCATTGCGTACAGGTAGTTTTGCTCGGCGGTCTGCACGCCGTAGAGCGCGGTAATGTAACCCGACTGAGCCGTCGAAAGGTTTGCTTCGGCCGTTACCACGTTGAGAATCGTAGTTGCGCCGACTCGATACTGCGCCTGCGTAGCGTCGAGCGAGACCTGCGCGGACGTCAGCTCGGAGCGCGCCTGCACCAGCGACGCACGCGACGAGATCAAGGTCGCCAACGCCGAACGAACGTCGGACTCGACCGTGAGCCTCGTCAAGTTGAACGACGCGATGGCCTGATCGAGCTGCGAGGCGGCTTGAGCGACGTTGAAGTTGGTGACGCCTTGGTCGTAGATGGGAATATTCAGGCTGAGGCCCAACGACTTCGTGTTGGACCAGCTCGGCGGAGCTGCCGGGCACGCCGAAACCGGCGTGACAATGCCTTTGTTATCCGTCACGGTCGTGGAGAAACAGTCGATAAATTGCCTCGCGACGCCGTCGCTCGCCGCCGCCGCGAGCGTCGGGAAGCGGGCGAGCTTTGTAAAGCGGAGGTTCTCCTGATTCGACTGCACGGTGTAAGCGGCCGCAATATAATCGGGACGCATGATCAACGCGCGCTTGAGTGAAGTTGTGTAGCTTGGATTCGGCGCCGCGGGTTGGGCCATCAGCTGCTTTGGCACGACCATCGCGTCGGCGTCAAGACCGAGCGTGGTTGCAAAGGTCGCCTGCGCACCGATCGCCGCGCCCTGTGCAGTGACGAGATTTCCCCGCGCTTGCGCGGTCTGAAACTGGGCCGCGGCAATATCCGAGCGGGCGGCGGCGCCGTTGCGAATCTGTGCGGCGACCGAAGCTTCGTTGACCTCAAACTCGTGTACGAGCTGCGCATCGGCCGTTACCGTCGCATTGTTTTCAAGGACCGCATAGTACGCGTTGGCGACGTTCAGCGCCAGCGTTTGTAGCTGACGCAGCAGCGTCGCGCGTCCGGCGATGTCGGCTTCCTTCGCCGAGCGGATCCCGGCGATCGTGTGTCCGCCGTCATAGATCAACTGCGTGACCGTGATCGTGGCGGACTCGTTCGTGACGCTCGACTGGGAGTACGGCGCCGGCGTGGCGAGCCCGAACGCCGCCGCAGGGCTCGGCCCTGATATCGGGCTGCTCGACGGGCGCGGTCCGAACGAGGAACTGCTCGTCGTTCCATTGTTGTACTCGCTCCCGGCTTGCGCGTTGGCGCTGATCCCAGGATAGAGCGCTTGTTTCTCCGAGGTGTATTTCGCGTGAATCGCATACCACGCCGCGTTCTGCGAAGCAAAGGTGGGCGAAAGCGCGACGCCGATCCGGATCGCGTCGGCGAGTGAAATCGACTGCGGTACGCCTTTCTTTGGTGTAAGCTGCTCGACGTCCGGCGCCGGAGTTCCGTATGCCGGATAAGGAAGCGGCGTGCCGCTGATCGTCGGCTGCGGCATCGGCGACGGCATCTGCACGCCCGGAACTTGACCGCCGGGATTCGGCGCGCTTTGCGCGTGAGCCACCGTGGTCACAAGGGCACCTAGCGCGAGTGCGGCGGCGAACGCTCGCGCGGAAAGGTTGCTTCTCGTCATTCTCAGTGAACCGTGCCGTTCGAGGCCGGCGGCGCGTTCCCATTGCTCACGGCAACGACGCTTCCGTCCTTGAGCGCGTCCGGCCGCGTCGTTACCACCATCGTTCCCGGCGCAATCCGTGGACTGATCACCTGCGATAATGTGTCCGTTTGGACGCCGACGCGCACCGGAACGGCCTGTGCCTTGTTGTCGGCAACGATGTAGACGACGTTGCCGCCGCTCGGCGTCTGGGCTACTGCGCTGCGCGGTACGACGACCGCATTGGCGGCGCGAGCCTTGGTCACGGTCACGGTGACGAGCATGCCGCCCCGCAAAACGAAGCCGGGGTTCTGCACCTGCAGCCGCGCGAGATACGATAGCGTACCGGCCGTCGGCACCAAGTTGACCGTTTGCACCGGACCGCTAAACGTACGTCCCGGCAACGAGTTCGACTGGTACGTAACAAAGATTCCAGGGTGAACGTAGGGCAGATCTTCATCCGGCACGTTGACGTTGATCCAAACCTTGTCGACGCGGGCAACCTGGAGAACCGGCTGCGACGGAGAGGCAAATGCGCCGGGATCGACAAGACGATTCGCTACCACCGCGTCGTACGGTGAATAGAGATAGGTCTGCGAAAGCTGCGTGGCGAGCAACTGGGCCTGCGCCGATGCGGAGACGGCCTGCGCTTGCTGCGCCTTGACGTTTTGCGCGCTAACCGCGTTGTTCCGCAAGCCCACGACCGCGTTGTTATACGTCTGCTGTGCTTGCACGTAGTTCGCTTCCGATTGCTGCAAGGTCGTTTGAGAGACGTAGCCCTGTTTGTAGAGCTGCTTATTTTGATCGAAGACGAGCTTGGCGTTCGCCAGCGAAGCCTTCGCGGTTTGGACCGCCGCCTCGTTGGTCTGTACCTGCACCGGATATCCGACCACGGAGCCCTGTGCGCTGGCGGAAAACTGAGCCGCTTGCGCTTGTGCCTGGGCCAGCTGCGCCTGGAGCGTCCGCGGATCTATGGTCGCAAGCAACTCGCCCCTGTGCACCATGTCGCCGATATTGACGTTGATCTTGAGGATGGTGCCGCTCTGCTGGAAGGCTAGGGTCGATTGCTCGAGCGGGGCGATCTGCCCGTCGAGCGGCAAATACGTCGCGATATTCTGACGGCTCGCCGGCGCCGCGTCAACGATCAGCGGCGGCGTGGCAGGCGGCGCCTTCCCGCCGCAGGCGGCAAGACACGGCAGCACGCCGAGCGCGGCAAGCCCCAAGAGCGTCGCTTTCAAATTGAGGGAAGGGACTGTCATCCTGAGCATCTCTCCAAAAGTCGGTCCTTCATGGTCTTTTATACGGCGCTCGTCGGCCTTTGATTCACAAGAACCACCGTGGGCGCCTACAGGTTCCTAGAACCTCGGCATGAGGTAGTCGGCTGCAAGGCGTATCTCCCGGAGGCATGAGCGCGAAACTCGACATCGGCCGCTCGTATAGTCTTCAGAGCCGCGTCGAGGAGTGGATGACTGCCGAGAAGGCCGGGAACAAGGGCGTCGACGTCCTCTCCACCTCGATGCTCGTTCAGTTGGTTGAGAGCGCCGCGATCCACTGCGTCCAGCCGATTTTAAAGGCGGGTCAAATCACCCTCGGAACGCACGTTGATCTCGAGCATAAGAAGCTGGTGCCGGTGGGCTTCATCATTCGTACCGAGGTCGAAGTCGTCATGCTCGACGGGCCACGCGTGAGTTTCGCCGTCCAAGTTTTCGACGAGCAAGAAGCGGTAGCAGAGGGTACCCACGAGCGCTACATCATCGAAAAGGCCAAGTTCTTAGCAAAACTGCGCGAAAAGCTCACCTAGCGAGTCGGCCGAAACCGGCAGACTCCAAGGCTCCCACTGCAGGGGAGGCAATCGTCCGCCCCCGAAAAGGACGCGAAAGGCACTCACCGACCAGGCCCGCAGGGTCAGGGCGGTTGGGGCAAAGCTCAATTCACAGCTAGGAGGACAGATTGAAGCGACTGAGCACTGGAATCCTGACCCTGCTCATGGCAGTCGGTCTCGGATTCACCGCGGTCGCAGCCCATCCCGGAGCATCGCATGGCAACACTGGAACCAACGCGATTGCGCAGGACCAGGGCTCGACGGCTGCTCCGCCGGCAGACTTCGGGTCCCCGCCGACGGGTCAGTATCCGATTCTCTATAACGACCACCACGTCTACGCCAAGCCGGATATCCTCAAGCGAGGCCGCGTTCTCGCCGCACTCGTGCGGGGCGGAACGATTTTAATTCCGCTTCGCTCGATGTTCGAGCAAATGGGGCCGCCGTACCCGACTGTGTCGTGGGACGAGGGAAGTCAAACCGCAACGGTTAGTAAAGCCGGCGCCGAGGTCAAGGTGACCGTCGGCAAGCCGGAAGTCATCATTAACGGCGAGTCTCGTCCGTTGGACGTGCCGCCCGAAATGTATCAGGGCACCGTTCTCGTCCCGGTCCGAGTCATCTCGGAAGCAATGGGCGCCTACGTTCTGTGGGTACCCGATCGCCGTCTCGTCGTCGTGCGTTACATCCCGGCGACTCCGCCGCCAAGTCCGCCGCCGACGGTGCCACCGGCACCGGTCGCGACGCCGACACCCACGCCTCGCCCGTTCTACGACGTCTACGTTGCCGGCGATTACATAATCTCGCCGCGCGTCTATAACGAGTTCGTTCCCGGCGCGAACAGCAACAACAACAGCGGCGGCTTCTCGTACCGGATTCACGGTGTACTCGAAGTCCCGCTCATGAGCCTTCCGTTCATGGTCGAGGTCGATTATCGCCAATGGAACTGGCAACATAACTGCGGCGGTGGCGGCGATCCCGGGTGCTTCGTCACCACGATCGGTGGCCTCGGCTCGTCAAGTGTTGCGCAATTCATCGGCCGCAACTTCGACTTTGACGCGCGACTCGGCATTCGCATCCTCAAGCCTCGCATCTATCTGGTCGGCGGATATATGGCGTGGGGTAACAACTACGGTTATCCGAACATGGAGGGTGCCGGTGTTGGATTAGAAAAGCTGCCCGATCTAGATCACATCTTCTCGTTCTACGGAAGTGCGGTCTACTATTTCGGTGTCAGCGGCAACTTCTCGAGCACACCGCTCGCGTGCGGAAACCCCAACGGAGGCGGATGCACGTTCAGGGTCGGTTATGAC
>JBAVSO010000017.1:0-12918 GCA_049695635.1 Candidatus Cybelea sp.
AAGGCAACCGACGACTCCACGTTCGCGTACGGCAGATTCTCCAGGTCGCCCGGAGTCGGAGCCTCGGCCGCCAGCGCCTCGTATTGCCGGACAATCGCGACGACCGGCTCGCCGGAGAGCGTCGCCACCCGTGTCGTCCGGCAGTAGCGGCAGCTGACGACGACCGCAACGACCCCCTCCGCATGGAGGGCGAAGGTCCCCGAGGCGTCGGTCGTAGTCGTGGGATTGCTCCCGTCGGGCGTTTGGCCCGTTACGGTCGCCCCGGCGATTACCGCCCCATGCTGGTCACGCACTGACCCCACCACCAGCGGGGCCGTAGCACGCGCCGGCACCGCGACGAGCATAACTAAAAGCAGCGCCGCGGCCGCGTGGATCGTGCGATTCACGGATTCTTTAGACTTTCGGCTATGATGTAGGTAGTGTCAAGAACCCTACTCCGCCGCGCGGTCCTCGCGGCCACTCTGCTGGCCGCCACTTTTGCATGCGGCCGTTTGGCCGTCGCCGGGACGGCGTCGCTCGAGGACCTGCTTGCCGGGGGGCTGACGCCTTCCGCTGCACCGGCTCTTCTGGGCCCGATCACCTCGGCCGGACGCGTTGGCTGGGAATGCAAGCCCGAGCGGGCGGCGGCCGCCGCTCGCTGGCATGAGGGCGAGCTACCAACCAACCCCGGCACTCCGTGACCGATGCGGGTTCCCCTTCTCGTCGCCCTTCTCGTTTCGGCTGCGGCGACCTCGGGAGTAGCACAGACCTACCCGGCCGCTAGCCCGGTACCGCGGACGACCTCGGTTCCGGCGCTGCGCGCGCTTGCCGTGCGCCGAGAGATCGAAGAGCGCTTCACGCTAGGCGTCAACGCCGAAGCCCGCGGCGACTGGGCAGCGGCCGCACCTGAGTTCGAACGCATCGTCGAGCTTCGTCCAGCCGAGCCGCAAGGCTCGACCGCGCACTACGACCTGGCGATCGCGTACGCGAATCTGCAGCGTAACGACGACGCGGCGCGCGAGCTGCGCGCAGCAATCGCGCTCGACTCCGGCTTCCTCGCAGCGATGGCGAACCTCGTTGCGGTGGATATAGCGCGCGGCGACCTGCGCGACGCGCGCGTCATC
Source organism: Candidatus Cybelea sp. (assembly GCA_049695635.1). GTDB lineage: Bacteria > Vulcanimicrobiota > Vulcanimicrobiia > Vulcanimicrobiales > Vulcanimicrobiaceae > Cybelea. The sequence goes on from JBAVSO010000017.1 coordinate 1,104, forward strand.
GCCGATCGTTACGTAGCGCTCGCGCCGGACTCGGCGCGAGCGCTCTATACGCGCGGAATTGTCGCACTTCGCAGCGGCGACGCCGCGACCGCACGTGAAGATTTCGGCAAGCTGCTGCATGCTAATCCTTCGTATGCGGTCGCTCATTACGATCTCGCGCTCGCGGAGGAACGTCTCGGCCGATACGATGCCGCCGAACGCGAGCTGCGCAGCGCGCTATCGCTAGCACCGTCGTACGCTCGCGCGCGGTTCGCGCTCGGCGTGGTTCTACTTCGAGAGGGGGAGCATGCCGCGGCCCGCAATGCATTCGCTCAGGCGACGCTCGACGCTGCGGGCGATCCGGCGCTGCAGAATATCGCCGCCGCGCTGCGCGACTCGATCAAGATTTAGACTTTCTTCATAACCACCCCATACGATGCCCAGACAACTCACACTCCCAGGAGGCTACATGTCTAGAAAACTAGCAGGACTCGCCGTGGCCCTCGGCGCCGCCGTGCTTGCGGCGTGCGCTGGACACTACGGCGGAAATGCCGCCGGAAGCGGCGCCTCTTATGCTCTTCCCGGAATGCCCGAGCTCCAAATTACCGCGGTGCTTCCCAACGGCAAAACGGGTACCGCGATGGAGGAGCTTCCCGGCGAAGGCGTCGGCACCGTCCACGATCCGTTCTGGCAAGCAACGCTAGGCGGTTTCACGCAGCAATCGTTTTCTCAAGCGCTCGGTTTCCCGCCGCGCACGGTTCTTACGATTAAGAACATCTCGAAGAACATCAACCACACGTTTAACGAGGTGCAGAAGATCAAGGGACCGCCGGCAAAGTTCCCCTCAAATCCCAGCCTTCCGATCCAGGCGTCAGGTGGGAAGTTCGGCAAAGGCTACGCCAGCGGCTCGATCTCTCCAGGCGGATCGGTGAAAGTAACACTCGGCAGGGCGGGTATCTATCTGATCGGTTGTGCGTTCCACTACCACGAAGGAATGCAAGACGTGTTCGTCGTCGCCGCGGGCGCGACGCCCGGACCTCAAGGAACAGCTCCCGCTCGATGAGACTTCCTAGCAGCGTGCTCTGGGCCGGACTGCTTTTGGCTGCGGCCATGGCGGCATGTACCAACGGCGGCGGCTTGGGCACGATCGGTGGCGGCGGGGGCGGCTCGCCCTCGCCACCACCTCCCGGCGGGATCGGTGTCGCCATACCGAGCGGTAAGATCGGCGTCGTCGATGATCCCGTGTGGGGAACCGTTGGCGGTTATACGCAGGCGCAGACGTCGCAAGTGCTCGCGTTTCCGCCGGGCTCAAAAATTACGATAACGAATCTTTCTTCCGCGACGCCACACACGCTCAACGTCATCGCACAGACCAATGGACCGCCGCCGAATTGGCCGTCAAACCCGAGTCTCTCGTTTTCGCCACTCGGAAACGGTGTGCTCGGCACCGGCTACGCCAGCGGCACGCTCAATGGCGGTGCTTCGGTGACGGTCAAGCTTTCGAAGCCGGGAATCTATCTCATCGGCTGCGCCTTTCATTACCTTTCGAACACTATGCGCGGCGTGATCGAAGTCGTCGCGAGTGCGACGCCCGGGCCGACCGCGTCGCCGGGAAAGGGCCCCTATGCGATCACGCGGACGAAAAAAGCCGCGGTCACGCCGACGCCGAAAGCCGCGGTCGGGCGGAGCCAACCGCGTCTCGTCGACCAGCAGGGCCATTCCTTTACGCTCGCATCGCTGCGCGGAAAGCTGCTTGGCGTCACGTTTATTTCGGCGCACTGTACCGACGCCTGTCCGTTGATTGACGCGCAGTTCGCGGACGCGGCGCGGCGAATCCAAAGCGCTCATCTCAACGCGCGCTTGCTCACGATAACGCTCGATCCCGAACACGATTCACCGAAAACAATGCGAGAGCTGGCCAAACGTTTTGAAGCGAATCCGCACTACTGGCTACTCGCGGGCGGATCGATTCGCGACGTCCGGGCCGTGATGGGCGAGTTCGGCGTCATCTCGCAAGAAGGACGGCGCGGTTACCACGACGAGCATACGACCTTCGTCTATCTTCTCAATCGCGACGGCGCGCTGGCTCAAACGATGCTTGCCTCGAGCGCGCTGAGCGACGAGCTGGTGGAGCGACTGCGCGCCCAACAAGTAGCGACACGATGATCCGGCGACTCGGAATGGGAATCGCACTCCTTCTCGCCGCCTGCACGGCGGGCGGAATTCCGACCTCTTCCGGCGGCGGCGGCGGCGTAACGATCCAGGTAAGCTTAACGCAGTTCGCGCAGCAGCCCACGCCGTACGGCTCGAGCCTCGGCTACTCGCCCGCAGTGACGACGATCGCGGTCGGGTCGCAGATTCACTTCGTCAACGTGGACAGTTTCCAGCACACCGCCACATTGCTCAAAGGCTTCACGTCGTTTCCGAGCGGTTCGCCCTTAGGCGGGGGCGCCGAAACGCAAAGCGGGACCACGCTCTCGAGTGACTGGAGCAGCGGCGTCCTGCAACCGAGCTCGTCGTCGCAGACGATTACCGCCGACGTGGCGGGGACCTATCTCTTCGGCTGCTATTTCCACTACAGCGGCGGGATGCGGGCTGCGATCGTTGCGCAATAGATTCATCATCGCAGCGATCGCCGCGATCTTCGTCGCATGCGCCCCGTCCCCGGCGCGAGCAATTCCGATCTTCGCGCAGCGCTACCATCTGCGTTGCGGACAGTGCCATAGCGTGCTCCCCGAGCTCAACGCATTCGGCAACTACTTCCGCTCGCACGGCTACCGATTGCCGCTTCCCGAGCACGGCACGACCGTCTTTGCGATCCGCTATCAAATGGAGTACGACAAGGAGCCAGCCGCCGATAGTCCGCGATTCTCTCCGGGCGGCATCGTGCTCGGCTCGGCCAACCTCGGGCCGATCACCGCCTTCCTTCACTACAGTTTGGGAGCCGGCGGTGGACCCGCGGCAACCTATCTTTTCTTTCTCTCCGACTACAACGAGCATACGCAGACTCTGTACCGTGGAGGACTCTACGAGCTTCCCTTGGCGCAGTCGCCGGGCGAACGTCTCGACGACCTGACGCAGTACGGCTACTACGGGGCGCACGTCGGCTTGAATAACCTGCCGCTCTCGTCACCGCGCTGGGGGCTGCAGGGGGAGCGGACTTTTGGCAAGCTCCGCGTGTTTGCAACGGCCAGCGTCGGCGCATTCCAGGGCGCGCCTTACGGTGGTAAGCCGGTCAACACCGGCGAGACGACGTGGATGAAAAGTCCCGAGCTCAGCGCCTGGCTGCGCTACACGCTGACGCAGAGCACTAAGGGCGAACTCAACGTCGGCGCGAGCGCGCTCGGCGGAACGCTGGGAGTACTGCCGACGGGACGCCTTCCGTTTGCGGATCTCTACGAACGCTACGGTCTGCTGGCGCACGGGAGTTACGGCCCCCTCGACTTGCAAGCCGAACAATGGTACGGTGTCGACCACGATGCGGACGGGTTTCTGACGGTCGTCCACTCGTCGGGAGGATACGTGCGCCTCAAGTATTACCCGATTCCCCACGCCTATTTTGGCCTGCGCTACGACGCCTTTGCGGTTCCGTACATCAGTCGCGATTTCGTCTACTATGGAGCCGTCCAGATCGCGCCCTTCCGGATACTCGCACAGGAGGTTCAGCAGCCCGGCGAACATCCGTTCTTTAGCGCCGCGTTGACAGTAGCTTTCCCCGGCCCGTTGAAGTATTAAGGTCTAACTGTGCGAGTTCTAGTAGTTGAAGACAACGCGCCCGTGGCGGAGTCCATCCGGACCATGCTCGAAGCGCAAAAATACGCCACCAACGTCGTCGCCGACGGCGAGACGGGGCTCGATCATCTCTTGCGTCGCTGCTACGACGCCGCCGTCATTGACGTCGGCTTGCCCGGCATCGACGGCTTCGCACTCGCGCGAAATGCGCGCGCCGAAGGCGTCCAAACCCCCATCCTGATGCTCACTGCGCGCGATGCCGTTGAAGATCGAGTCGCGGGACTCGATTGCGGCGCCGACGACTATCTCGTCAAACCATTTGTCGAGGAAGAGCTGATGGCGCGCATCGCTGCGATCCTGCGCCGCGCGGACCGGCCGATGGTCGGCGTTGTCGAAGCCGGTGCGCTGCGCATCGACCTCGCGGGACGCAACGTCAGCTACAACGGTAAACCGGTAATCTTGGGCGCAACGGAGTTCCGCCTCTTGGAGTTTCTGGCTCGCAACGCCGGGATCGCGCTCTCGCGCACTCAGATCGTCGAGCGCATCTGGGATTATGACTTCGAGGGTTCGAGCAACATCGTTGACGTCTACGTCAGCCAGCTCCGGCGAAAGCTCAAGGCGCTTGGAGCGAGCGGTGTCATCGAAACGGTGTGGGGTATCGGATATCGCCTGAAGGCCGGTTAGGAGTTTGTCGCTCCTGAGGTTCGAAGCGGTTTGATCGCTCGCGCGGCGATACTCTACCTTGGGATCTTCGTTTGCATACTGCTCGCCCTGAACCTAGGCGCGTATGCGTTTATGGCTCGAGAGTACGGATCGCTGCTGGCGCCCGCGCTGGGGACTCCGGAAGGAGCGCGCGCGCTCGCGACGGCGCTGCGCCGCGTCGTCGTTACGCTTGCGGCAATAGACGTCCCGCTCGTCGCGATCGTCGCCCTTGCCTCCTACCTGCTCGCTCGCGCGACGATCGCGCCGCTCGAGGCCGCGCGCCTGCGCGAGCGGACGTTTGCCGCCGATGCCGCACACGAGTTGCGTTCGCCACTCGCCGCGATTGCAGCAATCGCGCAAGCCGCGCGCGCGTCGGCCTCTGCTGAGGCGCAAACCGCTTTCGAAACGATCGCGCGTAGCGCGCTTGAAGCGTCGGCCGTCGTGAGCGACCTGTTGACGCTCGCACGCGACCCTCGGCGTCGCGCACTGCAGTGCGAACCCGTCGATCTCGCCGCCGTCGTCGTATACTCTTCGCGCGAGACCGCGCCCGCGGCGGCGGCGCGCGGCATCGAGTTGACGAGCTCGCCGGCGAGTGCGATCGTCGACGGCGACGAGCGGCGTCTGCGCGAGCTGGCACGCAACCTTCTCGACAACGCGATTCGTCACGCTCGCCGAAGCGTCACGATTGCTTCCCGGCCGAACGGCCGGCTCTGCGAGATCGTCGTCGACGACGACGGCGACGGCATTCCGGCCGGCGACCGCGAACGGATCTTCCAACGCTTCTATCGCCGTTCTAACGACGGCACCGGTACCGGTCTCGGCCTCGCGATCGTGCGCTGGATCGCACGCGCGCACGACGGCACGGTCACGGCCGTTGAGGCGCCCTCCGGCGGCGCGCGCTTCGTCGCGGCGATTCCGTCCCACAAAGACTAGAGGGGTCCCGCGGCGTCTCGACGCGTAAGTCAAGACGCCATGCCCTTTCGTTCGCTCTCGGAGTTCATCAACGCGCTGCGCGGCGCGGGCGAACTGCACGTCATCGGGGCAAGCGTCGATCCGAGGCTCGAGATCAGCGAGATCACCGATCGCGTCGTCAAAGCCGGTGGGCCGGCCTTGCTCTTCACGAGCGTCAAGGGCTCGAGCTTTCCGGTTCTGACGAATCAATTCGGTACGCGTCGCCGGATGGCGATGGCGCTCGACGCAACGCAGCTCGACGAAGTCGGCGCGCGCCTTCGTAAGCTTATCGATTTCGCACCGGCGGACGGATCGCTTGTCGGCAAGCTGCGCGGCGCGCTTGCGCTCGCACCGCTCGCAAATGCGATCCCGAAAATCGTTCGCGAGGGCAGCGTTCACGATGTCGTCGCGGCGCCGGATCTCACCAAGCTGCCGGTGCTCACGACCTGGCCGCTCGACGCGGGGCCGTTCCTCACGCTGCCGCTGGTCATCACCAAAGACCCGCGCAACGGTCGCGTCAACGCCGGTATGTACCGCATGCAGGTCTTTAATGCGACGCAGACGGCAATGCATTGGCAGCGCCACAAGCACGGTCGTGCGCACGCCGACGCCTGGGGCTCGAAGATTCCCGCCGCCGTCGCGATCGGTACCGAACCGGCGCTCACCTACGCGGCGACCGCACCGCTTCCGCCGCTGCTCGACGAGTTCGCGTTTGCGGGGCTCTTGCGCGGGAAACCGGTCGAACTGGTCCGCGCGAAAACGGTGGATCTGATGGTGCCGGCCGAAGCGGAGTTCGTGCTCGAAGGGTATGTTGACAACGATGATTTGCGCGTCGAGGGGCCTTTCGGCGATCATACCGGCGTCTATAGCCCGGCCGATCGCTACCCGACCTTTCACGCGGAGTGCATGACCCACCGGCGCAACGCCGTTTACGCAGCGACGGTCGTCGGTAAACCGCCGATGGAGGACGCCTGGCTCGGCAAGGCGACTGAACGTATCTTCCTGCCGATCCTGCAGGCGATGCTTCCCGAAGTCGTCGACATGAATCTGCCGGTCGAGGGCGGCTTTCATAACCTTGCGATCGTTTCGATTCGGAAAACCTATCCAGGTCAAGCAAAGAAGGTGATGAACGCGCTCTGGGGACTTGGCCACATGATGATGCTGACGCGCGTCTTGATCGTCGTCGACTCGGACGTGGACGTTCAAAACCCGCGCCACGTTGCGTGGTTCGTGCTGAACAACTTGGCGCCCGAGCGCGACCTCGTGACGATGCCGGGACCGGTGGACGATCTCGACCACGGATCGTACAGCGTCGCATACGGCACGAAGATCGGCATCGACGCAACGCGCAAGGACGCCTCGGAGGGTTACACCCGCGCCTGGCCGCCGGAGATGATTATGGACGATGCGACACGGCGACTCGTCAGCGAGCGGTGGCATACGTACGGCCTCGACCGCATCGAGCGCGCGCTGCGGCCCGACGATTGGTCTGGACAAGGCCCGCGCCGGTGAAGTTTCTCACTCTCTTTTTGCGCGAGATTCGCATCGAGCACACGCTTTTTGCACTGCCGTTCGCGTACGTCGGCGCAATCTTGGCGGCGCGCGGCATTCCGTCGCCCGCAGCACTTGGATGGATCACGCTCGCGGTGCTGGGTGCGCGAACCGCGGCAATGGCGGCAAATCGCTTCCTCGATCGTGAGATTGACGCGCGCAATCCGCGAACTGCGCGCCGCGCGGTCGCAAGCGGCGCGCTTGCACCGTCGGCGATGATTTGGGCCAGCCTGGCGGGCTTAGCGTTGCTGCTCTGGGCGGCGTGGATGCTCAATCCGCTCTGCGTGAAGCTGATGCCGGTCGCGGCGCTGTTCTTGCTGATCTATCCGCTCTGCAAACGCTTCACCTGGGCGAGCCACTTCGTGCTCGGCGCGGTGGACGGACTGGCGCCGCTCGGCGCCTACATCGGAATCGCCGGAACGATCACGCTGCCCGCCCTGCTGCTCTTTGCAGCCGTGACGATCTGGGTCGCGGGCTTCGACATCATCTATGCGCTGATGGATCTGGCGTTCGACGAAGCGCAGGGCATTCGGTCGCTTCCCGTGCGTTTCGGGGAAGCGAGCGGACGCGTGCTCCCGATCGTACTGCACGCCGTGATGCTGCTGCTCTTAGGCGGCGCGGGCCTGCTCGCCGGCGCCGGCCCGGCGTACTTTCTCGGCGTGCTCTCAGTCGCCGTTCTCATCATCTACGAAGAGCATCTCTTTCGAAGCGGCGCGAACCTCTTCGTTATCAACAAACGGGTCTTTATCTCAAACATGACGTTTTCGGTTCTCTTCTTGATCACCACCGTCGGCGGGTACGTGTGAGACGGCGCAACTTTATCGCCGCCGCATCCGCCGCGGCTGCGAGCGGCGTGGCAGCGCGGGCGGGGGCGCAAGTCTATCCGCTGCAGCCGATTGCGCCCCCGCAGCAATATCTGCAACAGCTGACGATCGCCGTCAACGTCACGCTCTCGGGACCGCTGCAAAAGTACGGTGAGGAGGTTGTCAAAGGCGTTCAAGCCGCAGTCGACGAGCAGAACCGTTTCAACGCGCCGATCTCGCACGCGTGGGCGATGCGTCCGCTCGACGATCGTAACGATCCTGGACTCGCCGCCTCCAACGCCAACGTGGCAGCGGCCGACTTCACGGTGATCGGAATGATCGGGAATCTCACCGCGCCGATGACGCTCGCAGCGCTCTCTCGATACGCAAACGTCGGTTTCGCCGTGATCGTACCGACCGTCACGGCCGATGCGGTGACCAAGCGCGGTTATCACAACGTCTACCGGCTGCCCGCCAGAGACAGCGCCTCTGGAAGGCTTTTTGCGAGCGCCGCGCTCGAACAGAAGCGCGGTATTCCCGTGATTGCGATCGCATTCGACGGCGATTATGGTTCCGACGTCGGCAACGGCTTCGTCAATCAAGCGCGAAACGACAGGCATCCCGCCGATCTGGTGCTCTTTCCGCTCGCGAAGACCGATCCGGCGCAGGCCGCGCGGACGGTGCTCGACCGTTCCCCGGGCTACGTCTTTCTCGCTGGAAAGACCGCGGAGATGGGGCCGATCGCCGACGCGTTACGAGTGGCAGGCTACGCGGGCGATTTCGGGGCCGCCGACGGGTTTTACAACTCCGACACGATCACGACGTATGCAAGGACGCTCAACGGAGCCTATGTTGCTTCGCCGATGCCGCCGATCGACCGGGTTCCCAGCGCCGTGCAGCTCGTGACCGATTTCGAGCGCGAGGTCAGCCAGATCACCACACAATCGGCCTTCGGATACGCCGCCGCGCAGCTCCTGATCGCCGCCTCGCAACGCGGCAACGCGACCTCGCGCAGCTCGCTGCTGATATCGCTGCAGTCGGGTGGCACTTTCACCACCCTCGTCGGCCAGTTCGCATTCAACATCAGCGGCGATCCGCTGATCCCGAACATCTATCTTTATACCGTGGGCAGCGACGGCTTCAAGTTTGCGCGCCCCGCCATCCGCACAGGCTTTGTATATTAGTAACGCCGCTGTCGAGGGCATGAGGTGAGCTAGAGCTGCATCTAAACAACGGCGTTACTAAACCTTACCGGACGAACTCATCCTCCGGAACGACGCGCAATCTGTGAGGCGTTCGGAGCCGTTCCTTCGGACGCTCTTCGTTCTCTTCGATCGCGAGCATGAATCGAAGGCGCCAAACTCCGAGCGAGAGCGTAAAACTCGTTCCCATAATTTCCACGATCAAGCCTCCACGCGCTGCCATTGCCAAATGGCGATCGCGCCGTACACGAGGAAAAACAGTACTTCGGCTGAAAGCCGCCATTCGAAACCAAGCCCCGTGTAGCTGTCGAGGCCACTCGTGCCTGCGAGATGCACGTATGTCAGCGGGATAAGACGTGAGAGCCCCCAAGCAACGTCGTGAACGGCTACCGCGACGGAGTTGCTCGGCGCAATGCGCGTCAATCCGCTGATTAGAAGCGAAACCGGCCATGCGAAGCCGAGTACGGCGCCGTAAGAGCGACTAAGCCACGTCGTTGCCGCGCAGAGCATCGCATACCAGGCGAGCGGGAGAGCGATACCCATCAGGATCGCCAGCCCGTTCTCTCCCGTGAAGTCGAGACGCCATGTCTCGAAGAGCAGTTGGCAAAAGTAGAGCGCAACGATAGTGAGCAGCGACGACGCCAAAATTCCGACGGCGTCGACGCCGAGCGAGCCGAGTGCGAATCGCAGGCGCGAGCACGGCCTCGTCAGAGCGATTTCAAGATGGCCGTCGATCTCGCGGGCAAAGGGCGCCGCCAAAATTGTTGCGACGATCAGCGCCACGAGGTCGGCCACGGCCATATAGAAGATCATTGGCACGGAGCCATTTGTGTCGATGACCGTCGTGGTTATCCCGCCAGATGAGTGCGAGCTTACAACGTTTCCGACGTGGCTGAGATTCGAACTGTCGTGCGAATGGGAGGATGGCTCGGTCACGACGATGTGACTCCCGGCCGATCCTCGGTCGTCAACCACGACGTGCGTCTGATCCGCGGGATCGTCGATGACCGTGCGCTTAGTACCGCCCGCCAGAAGCGAATGCGTTACTTTGGTCTTCGGGTCGTTCGTCATATTCGCGACCCAAGTCACGGGCGACGTATATCGGGCGAACGAGATCCGCAGGACGACCGCTAAAACCACGAGGATCGCTAGGATAATTGCGACCGTTCGCAGGCAGTTACGGACACGCAACCACTCAATGTAATTCATCAAGAGCTTCCTTTGGCGACGACGTCGGTTGTAGCCGTTTCCGGCGAGACGGCAAAGAGGAAGATGTCCTCGAGGTTGAGATCCAGCACGCGAACGCCCATCGCGCCGGCGCCGGAGAGCCGCGCCGCAATCTCGTCAGCGTTCCCGGTGACGAGAAGCCGAACGATTCGCTCGGTGCGATCTGTGCGTGCGACGCGAGGATCGTTGGCGATCCCGTCGAGCGTAAAGGCTACGTCGGGGAAGATGCCTTCGACAATCTTGCGATCGCCTTTCAGGTCGTCGACGAGTCCTTGGAGGACGAGTCGTCCCCGATCCATGATTGCAATCTGCTCTGCCGCGCGCTCGACTTGACCGATCTGATGCGACGAAAAGACCACCGTATTGCCTTTTGCCGCCTCGTTGATCATTAGGCTGAGCACGTGCCGCTGATTGATCGGATCGAGTCCGCCGGTCGGCTCGTCGAGCACGAGAATCTCGGCGTTTTGAGCGAAAGCGAGCGCCACCATGACCGCAGTCTTCATGCCTTTAGAGAGAAATCGTACACGGCGGCGCGGGTCGATGTTGAACGTTTCGAGCAGCTCATATGCGCGCGCAGGAGCAAACGCACGAAACGCACGCCGGTTCATCTCGACGTGCTCGGCGGCCGTAATCCAATCGTAGAGCACGCTGCGTTCCGCTACGTAAGCGATGCGCTCGAGCGTCGCGGGCACCAGCGGACTGCCGTTGTAGAGGATCGTTCCGCTCGTCGGGCGCGCCAGACCAAGCAGACACTTAAACGTTGTCGTTTTACCGGCGCCGTTGGGCCCAAGCAACCCAAAGACGGTCGCGGTCGGGACCTCCAGCGAGAGCCCGTCAACGGCCTCAATCGGACCGTAAGACTTCCGCAAATTCGAAATCGTGATACAACTCATCTCACTCACTTCTCAAAGATCGCCGAACCAGCGCTTCAAAGCGACGTCGAAGAGCTCGCGAACCTGTTCTCGTTCGAGACCCACCGATTTCGCCTCGCGCAGCGCGACGTCGAGCGCGTCGCGACCGATTTCGGCCGCAACTTTCGGCGCTTCGGCTACGCCGTTCGCGCGGACGAAGGATCCGCGGCCGGGGGCGGTCTCGATCACGCCCTCGCGTTCCAGATCGCGATAAGCGCGCGCAACGGTATTGGGATTGACCGTAAGGTCCATCGCGAGCTGTTTGACCGTCGGGAGCTGCTCGCCGTCCTGTAAAACGCCCAGCGCGACCGATCGTTTAACCTGCTCGATGATCTGCAGGTAGATCGGCACGCCGCTGCGGGGGTCGACGGTCAGTACGGCCGGCATCGGAGCGACCTATTGGCTCCTAAACCTTGGGGCCCCAGCCGGGGAAGAGTTCGGTGCGCCGCTGGTCGGGGAGCCGAACCGGCGTGCGGGTCTCGCGCAGCGAGTCTGAGTTCTGGGCGAAGGTCGTGTGAATCATGATGGGGTCCTTTCAGGCGATCTAGTACCATCAAGCTATCGTACTAGTACACTAGTACGATAGCTTATTAGTACGGGCCCGTCAAGCCCCCCGGCCGAGTTTTCTCAGGCCGGTTTTTGTTGGCGCAACTCCATCGATCGGCGAAGCACCGCGAAACGCGGATCGTTGGCAATCTCGGTGGCGTAGTAGCCGTCGGTTTGGGCTCGCCGCAACCAGGTCAGAGCTGCCCCATGC